>CAYHKM010000025.1:0-12615 GCA_964357285.1 uncultured Candidatus Saccharibacteria bacterium | reverse complement strand
GCGAAGCAAGGGTGCCTTCTGGGTGACGCCTCTCGGCATCGTGGGCGCGACGGGAGTTCTTATCGCCGGGAAAAATATGGTAGTCGCGGGCTACGGCTGGTGCGGGAAGGGGTTCGCAATGCGCGCGCGGGGCATGGGGGCCTTGGTCACGGTGACCGAAGTCGATGCGGTCAAGGCCCTTGAGGCGGTCATGGATGGCTTCGAAGTAACAACGATGGAAGACGCGGCGAAAACAGGCGACATCTTCTGTACGCTCACAGGCGACATCAATGTCATCACAAAAAAGCATTTCCCCTTGATGAAAGACGGCGCAATTCTCTGTAACTCCGGACACTTTGACGTTGAGATAAACCTGAAGGAGCTCGCGGCGGCCGCGAGCGCAGTGAAGAAGAACGTCAAGAAGAACGTGGACGAATATCTAGTCGGCGGAAAGCGGCTTTACGTCATCGGCGAAGGGCGGCTCGTGAACCTCGCCGCGGCCGAAGGGCACCCCGCCTCCGTTATGGATATGAGCTTCGCTACCCAAGCCCTCGCCTCCGCTTGGGTCGCTGCTAACAAGGGGAAGCTCTCGCCGCGCGTCTACGACGTTCCGGACGAGATAGAGGAGCGCGTTGCGACCTTGAAACTCGCCTCGATGGGGAGCTCAATAGACGCGCTCACTCCCGAGCAAAAGAAATATCTCTCGAGTTGGGAAGAAGGCACTTGAGTGCCTTCTTCCCAGTTCTGCAAAGCAGAAACTCCCGATGTGAGCGCAAGCGAACAGGGAGTAGGTGGAACAGAGGGAACCTAGACCTAGCCCTTGTGCAGGAAATAGTCCTCGGCATTGAGGACGTCCTCGGCTATTGCTTTCTGTAATGAAGCGTCGTCGGGGAAGGTTCCGCGCTCGCGAAGTTTCTCAAAGAGTATGACCGTGATGGTCTCGTCGTAGAGATTTTTTTCGAAATCGAGGAGGTGTGCTTCCAGCATGTGCCGACCCTGGTCGGCATAGACGACGGCGTTGTAGGTGACATCCTTGTGCGTCACGCGGCCGACATAGATGCCGGAAACCGGGTCGCCATCTGGAAGGAGAATATTTACGGTCGGAAAGCCGAGCTCCGCGGCTCTTCCAATCCCTTTTACGACGACTCCGGTGTAGTTCGCGTTCCCCATCGCCACGCTGTGAACAGCGTAGCACCGGAAGCCCCCGCGGGGCGGATGCCCTGTGAAGGAGAAAGGTCAGTTAGAAGGGCACAGCGGGTCTCCCGCCGCACGCTTTCCTGCAAAGCCCGACGGGTCCGTGAAGTATTTGAAGGGGCACGCCGCGAACTCCATGCGGACCGGGTGCCCGTACTGGGACGGGTTCGCGAGACCCCGACCAGTCCGCAAATCGATGACGCCGAACCCGAATGCGCCCTCGGTCCTTCCGACCTTTCCGATAACCGAGCCCTTCGAGACCAGGGTCAATATCTCGATTTTGCAGGCCGAAGGTCCCGTGTGGGGCTTCCCGAGGCAGACAGAATCGGTCACGAATTTGTAGACCTGGGCCGAAAGCTCTTTGACGTGCGTCACGTAGCCCACGACGTCCTTGCAGAGCGCAAAGTAGACGGTGGAGTCTTCGGGGTCCGACGAGATGCCCTGCTCCTGTACGACGGTCGTGACCCACACATCCGCAGGGAACGTGAAATCGTAGAGATTATAAATGTCTTTGAGCTTCATCGTGAATGCTTCGTATTCCGCGGGGGTTCCCGTCCCATACGAGCTCCCTGCCGCGATAGACGCGATGCCGGCCATGTCGACGGGAATCGCGGAGAACGACTTGCTGTCGCATGAGGGCAAGGTTGCGCGTTCGTTCTCGCTCGGGATATAGGGATACGTGCGAACTGCCGCCTGGAACCCGGGCGACCATGCGGGAGGCGGGGGCGGAGGTGGTGCGGGCGGCTCGGTGCTTGCCGGTAGAGGCGGAGCGGTTGGTTGGTTCGCTGGCACGACAGGAATCGTGACCGTGCCCGAGGGGTTGGAAGCTCCTCCCGAGCTCGAAGGCATGCTCGGCTGCGAGGGCTTCGGTGCCGCGGGCTTCGGGGTCAAAATGGTCTCTCCCGTCGAGGGAGGCGTCGACGTCGCGACGGAGCCGCCGGGAACTCCCGCCGTCGCTTGTATACCGTCGTCGGGCGTCGGAGACTTCTGGAGAGACGTGAAAAGAAAAGCGCCTGCGATCGCAAGGATGCCGACGAGAGCGATGATGAGATTTTGCGAAAAGCCCCTGCCCGCCATGGCGACATCATACCGCACCAGCAGCATTCTGTGCCTGCAAGTCTCTCCTCACCTACGTTCGTCGAGCTCGCAGGCCGACGCTTCGTCGTGCCGTCGGGTACACTCCTCGCGGTTTCTCGAAACGAGAAACATCGCTGCGGTCGTCACGCGGTCACGAATCACTAAGCATTTTGCTCGCGACTCGCAAAACGCTAAGTGTTCTCGACCCCCTCTCGCGGTTTTTCGAAGCGAAAAACATTGCTCCGAGCTCACAAAAATCAAGAAACCCTCAGCAGTGAGGGTATTCTTGTATTTTTGTGACCCCACCGGGAATCTCTCCTTACAGGAGCAGTATGGGTTTCGCGTTCACATCGCTTTGCTCGTTCACACGCTCAACCACCTTCGATTCCCGGACGCGAGCGAAGCAGTTCGCTCGCTTGGGGTCATGGATGAAAACGGCCCGCATAGCGGGCTCGGTTTCATATCCATGACCCCACCGGGAATCGAACCCGGGTTTACGCCTTGAAAGAGCGTTGTCCTAACCGTTAGACGATGGGGCCGTACCAAGAAAGTATAACCGGGATGCCAATGCTTGTACACATTATACCAATGTTCTGCAGAACTATGGTACCATGAAAACATGGACAAGCGTTCATACAAAGAACTTGAGAAAATATTTAAAGGGGTGGCCAATCATCGCCGAGTCCAAATTGTTGATTTGTTGGATAGAAAACCCGAATTGTCGGTCATAGAAATTGCCGAGGACCTGCATATCGATTTCCGAACAGTTTCTGAGCATCTCCGAAAGCTAACTCTTGCAGATCTCATTATGAAGCGACACGAGGGACCATCTGTTCGCCATGCGCTTACAAAGCGCGGCAGGGGTATTCTCATATTCTGCAGAACATTGGTATAGAAAATAGCGTCAATGGAAACCTCACACAAAAATTGCTAGGATAGTGCCTTTGGAGGGGTCGCATAGTTGGTCTAGTGCGCCGGTTTCGAAAACCGGTATACCGAAAGGTATCGGGAGTTCGAATCTCCCCCCCTCCGCCAAGTTTTTATTATCGGAAGATCAAAACCATCTCCAGGCTTATTTCGCAAAAGCAAATGGAGACCTACTCCCCTCCTCTCTTTTTCCTCTTCGCACTCCTCTTCCTCTCTGACTGGGAATCAATCGCAGAATTCAAGGCGGCCAAACGCGGCTCTAAAAGCGCCTGTTGAGCGCGCAGGCCATCCATGCGCGCTCTAGCTCTTCTCGCCTGGGCCCGATGAAACTCGGAAAGCGCACTTCCCGGAGTACCCATGCTTGCGAATTGCATGTTATCTCTTACGTTTTCAGCCTCTATAGAAATCCAATATTTGCAAGAGTCCAACCTTCTCTCCAAAAGATTTCTTTGCGTCTTTTTGTCGTTCAGAAGGATGCTTAAAAACTCGGCTCCGAGACGTCGGGCTCCTTCAACGGCACGGCCAGCCTGGAATCGCCAATCCTCAAGACTCATTGCCAGGACTCTATTATTACAGAAATTTCAAAAAAGTCAATGAATACGGCCTCGCGGCGCGCTCAAGAAATTTACACACTCAATATTGCAAGAGTGGGTAATGAGCCAAAAATGGATCTCAAGAAAATCTCGCGCGCTGCTGTTAGACTTTTGTGACGACATCCGAAGGAATTGCTCCCTCGCGAAGAACGACCGATTCCGTGCCGCGCGCATCAACGACAGTTGACGGTGCGCTTTCCGGAAGTTCGCCGAGGTCGTAGACCTTCGTTATCGATGAGGCATTCCCGCCGAATTGCGCAAGTATCTTCTCCGGCGTCTTTTCCGGTTCCCGGCCCGACACGTTCGCGGAGGTTGCGGTGATGGGTTTCCCGATTTCCCGTATGAGGCGCTCGACAAGAAGATGCTTCGGGATGCGGATGCCGATGGTGCCCGTGCCGGCCGTCAAAGCCGGGGCAAGCGTATCCTTCGCGGTGAGAACGAGCGTGAGCTTTCCGGGGAGGAACGCTCGCGCGAGTTTCCGCGCGAGAGGAGTGACGTCCGCGTACTCTTCCATCATCGCGATGTCCGCGACCGCGATCGATATCGGCTTCTTCTCGTCGCGGCCCTTGAGGGTGATGAGCCGCGCTACGGCCTCGGCATCGGTCGCGTCAACCCCGAGGCCGTAGATGGTGTCGGTCGGATAGAGAATGATACCGCTCATGCTGTTCGGCCGTCTCGCGTTGTTTTATAGTATCAAATAGAGTGCATGACCGGTGATGCTATGATGCGGAGCGAATTCCCTATGCGCACACCCGCAAATTCCTTCCTGATGCGGGTTTCGCGTCTCCTCCATGAAGTACAGGAAAATCCGCAGTTCTCGATAAGCATTTTCCTCGGCGCGTTCCTTCTGTTTCAGATACAGCCGATGATCGGGCGGTATCTCCTGCCCCACTTCGGGGGCTCAACGTCGACGTGGACGACCAGTCTTGTATTTTTCACGACGGCGCTTTTCGCAGGGTACCTCTATGCGTACGGAATGGGCAAACTGCCCGCGCGAGCTCGCTCGACCGTGCACATCACGCTCGCGAGCGCATGTGGAGTTCTCATTGCGTGGACGCTCATCACGACTGGCTCCGCGTACGCGCCGCTTTCCGGCATCGCCGAGAGCGGTCTCGCTCCCGCGCTTACGGTGCTCCTGACCCTCATCGTGAGCATCGGCGCGCCCTATGTATTGCTCGCGACCACAAGCCCGCTTTTGCAGCAGTGGTACGTCGAGGCGACGGGCCGCGAGCCATATCATCTCTACGCTCTTTCTAATCTCGGTTCATTCCTCGCGCTTATTT
The DNA here is from genome assembly GCA_964357285.1 of uncultured Candidatus Saccharibacteria bacterium. Lineage (GTDB taxonomy): Bacteria > Patescibacteriota > Minisyncoccia > Phycocordibacterales > Phycocordibacteraceae > Phycocordibacter. The sequence goes on along the minus strand of CAYHKM010000025.1, from coordinate 7,562 downwards.
CCTATCCGTTCCTGTTCGAGCCGGCCCTCGAACTTTCTGCCCAGCAGGTCCTCTGGGTAGGACTGTTTTTCGCCTACCTCGGCTGCATCGTTTTCACATTTCGACGCGCGCCCGCGAAAGAAGTGCAAGGGACTCCTGGAGCAGTTCGGGATGGAAGTGCCGCGCCGGGATTCTACCGACATGCGGCGTGGCTTGGCCTCGCTATGCTCCCCGCAGCGATGCTGGTCGCAACCACGGTGCACCTCACGCAAACCATCGCCCCCATCCCGTTCCTCTGGGTACTGCCGCTCGCGCTGTACCTGCTTTCGTTCATCCTTGCTTTTCGGGGGCGCGGCGGAGGCGCTTGGGTGGCCTTCGTCACCGTTCTCGCGGCGGTCGCATCGTACGTGCTCGCCGGTTATGATATCTCCGACGTTTCGAGGGAAATGCTCGCGAACCTCGTTCTCTTTTTCTTCGGCAGTCTCTACTGCCATGCGCTCTTGTACCGGGAGCGGCCGCCGAAGGAGTCGGCGGCGCTCTACTACGTCTGGATCTCGCTCGGCGGAGCGCTCGGCACCCTCGCGATGAGCGTGCTTGCACCGCTTGTATTCGTCAACTTCACGGAGTTTCTGCTCGGTGCGGCATTGTTCGCTTCCGTCGCGATAGTCTGTTTTCCTGTAGCACAGCATATCGGAAACGAGTATCGAAAATATGCGGTAGCAACGAAAGTGGCCGTACTTGTTATCGTCGCGGCCTCTTTCCTGCAGGCCTATGCACTATCGGAAAATGTGGAAGCGGTCCACGCGAGCCGTAATTTTTACGGTGCCGTCGCGGTCTACGAGCGCGATGGCGTACGTTTCCTGTACCACGGGACGACGCTTCATGGCTCCCAATACACCGATCCCGCGAGAGAGCTCGTGCCCAGAGAATACTATTCGAAAGAAAGCGGTATCGGCCGAGCGCTCGTGAGCGTACGGGCTGAACGTGGCCTAGAGCCGATGAGTATCGGTGTCATAGGCCTCGGCTCAGGCACGCTTGCCGCATACTGCGAAAAAAATGATCGCTTTGTATTCTATGAGATCGACGAGCGCATCGAACGTGTGGCGCGTGAGTATTTCACGTATGTGGCTCACTGCCCGCAGGCCGAAGTCCGGCTCGGTGACGCTAGGGTGCGCCTGGAAGCGGAGCTCGGCAGGAACATGCCGGGGATGTTCGACGTGCTCGTCATTGACGCGTTCAGCGACGACACGGTGCCGGTGCATCTTTTGACACGCGAAGCGTTCGAGCTCTACCTCGCTCACGTGCGCTCCCCGGAGAGCATACTCGCGGTCCACGTGTCGAACCGTTATCTGGACCTCGGCTCCGTCGTTCTGCGCCTCGCGAAGGCACTGGGGATGGCTTCAGCCACAATTCTCGGTACAGGCGAGGAAGGAAGAGCAAGGGTCAAATGGATCCTTCTTGCAGAGAACCCGAAAGCACTTGCTTCAGCGACCATCAAAAGCGGAGCGCGTGAGCTGCCGAGCGTGCGCGACGTGCGGCCGTGGACGGATGATTATGCGAATGTTTTTTCGGTCCTGAATCTCCCGACACTTGTTTGGTGGGAGCAACCAAACCAATAACTCAAGAGACGCCTTGTCTTCCCGAGGCCGGAGATGATATCGGCCGGATAGAGAATTATCACCACGCGCAATTGTATATTTAGTGCCGATAGTAAAACATGTCGTCCGTCTATCCCCGAGCCAAGGCTCGGGGCATTTCGCGGACGACGACCGTGGTGTTTTTCCGGATAGTGTGTGCCCGCCGGGCACACCATGCTCATGGCGCCATTCATCCCCGCGGCAGAGTCGCGCGGCGCTCTGGCGTCCGCCGGTAAATTAAATGAACCATTGATGATATCATGGATACATGATATCGAGATGGTTCGATAAGAAACAGCGAGCCCTAAAATTGCGTCGAGCGGGATACTCTATCCGAGATGTCGAAAAAGAACTTTATATACCGCGCTCGACCCTAAGCGGGTGGTTTAAAGCCATAGTGCTTACCCCTCAAAATCAAAGAAAACTTCAAGAACGGCGAAAAAATGCCCTTCTACAAGCCCGGGCGAAGGCAGTGCTCTGGCACAACCAAAGAAAAGCCGAGAGACTAGAAGATGCGAAAAACGCCGCAGAAAAAACATTAGACCAACTCGATTTGAAGAATCCAGCTGTTACGGAACTGGCGCTTGCAATGCTCTACTTAGGAGAGGGGACGAAAGCGAAACTCGAAACTGGAATTGGAAGCTCGGATCCAAAAATCCTCCGATTTTTTGTAAATGTATTACTGAATATCTACGACGTCCCGCGAGACAAGATTCGCTGTGAACTTCATCTAAGAGCAGACCAGAATTCCGAGGACCTCAAGAGTTTCTGGTCTGAACAATTGGGAATACCGAGAAGTAATTTTGGGAAATCGAGTTTTGATGCACGAACTCGAGAATCGCCTACGTTCGCTTATTATAAGGGTGTTTGCGCGGTGAGGTGCTCGCGGGTGGCAATACAGAGAAAACTCATGTATATTGCCACAAAGTTCTGCGATTATTATGCGGAACAAAAGGGCGGTTAGCTCAGTTGGCAGAGCATCGTCTTGACGTGACGAGGGTCGCAAGTTCGAGCCTTGCACCGCCCACCTACAGTATTTTGAGGATTTCCGAGAGCGTCGCGACCCGCTTCCACGCCGCGCGCCTCAAGTCCTCGTTCCCCTCCCCGACGAGGATGCCACGCCCGGTCGCCGTAAACGCGGCGAGGTCGTTCCGTGAGTCTCCCACAAATGCTATCTCCGAAAGCGACACGCCACTCTTCGTCGCGAAATCCCGTAGCGCCTCAACCTTGTGCTCAAGCTCGTCCTTGTCCGAGCGGAAGCCGATCCCGGCAAAAAGCCCCCGCTCGTCGTATTCGATTCGGCAATACCCGTATGCGTGCGAAATGCCCAGCTTGCGCGCGACATCCGCGACGTAGAGGTCGATGTTCGACGAGACGAGCGCGAGGGGAAAACGCGAGAGGTGTTCCACGACGTCGCGCGCTCCCGGGACGAGCCGGTAGCGGGCAAGCATCTTCTCAACTTCATCCCGGGGGTGCGAATTTCTCCGGAGTGAACGCGCGATTTCCTCCATCCAGTCGCGGTACGCAAGCTCCCCTTCCGCATAGCGCTCGCCGAGGCGTCGGTCTTCTTCCTCGGGTATGCCGCCCATCCGATTGAGGGCGGTCCAGAAATTTTCGCGGACCAGCGTTCCATCGACGTCGAATGCGACCGCCTTCACGTCGCTTTTTGTCATGAGGGGTTATGGTATCGTGGCCGGAGCCACATGTCGAAAATCCTCGCGATAGAGACGTCGTGCGACGAGACCGCGGTCGCGGTTCTTTCATGTGAAGGCGGGCTCAATGACGCTTCATTCGAAATTCTCGGGAACGCGCTCTACTCACAGGCGTCGAAGCACGCGCCCTACGGCGGCGTCTATCCTGCGCTCGCGAAACGCGAGCATCAGATGAACCTGGTACCCCTCACGACCGAGGCGCTCACGGCCGCGGGGATGCTCACCGCGGGCTCGAGCCCTCTCCCCGAAGCATCTCTCGCAGGGCTCCGCGATGAAGCGTTCAAGAAGGAGGTCGCGGCGTTTTTGGGCAGGACCGCAAAGCCGAACATCGACCGTATAGCGGTCACCTACGGCCCGGGCCTTGAGCCCGCGCTCTGGACCGGCATCACGTTCGCGGAAGCCCTCGGCGCGGCGTGGAGTATCCCGGTCCACGGCATCGATCACATGGAGGGGCACCTAGTCTCCGCGCTCCTCGCAAAGAAAGCCGATGAGCGCTTCTCGCTCTCCCCGCCCGTCTTCCCGCTCCTTTCACTCCTCGTCTCCGGCGGCCACACGGAACTCATCCTCGCGAAAGAATGGTTCTCTTTTGAGACCGTCGGGGAAACGAAAGACGACGCCGTGGGTGAGGCGTTCGACAAGGTTGCTCGCCTTCTCGATCTTTCATATCCCGGAGGGCCGAGGATAGCGGAACTCGCGACAAGAAGCCGCGTCCGCGGTGGGAATCCCATCACATTCCCCCGCCCCATGGCGAACGACGACACGTGTGATTTTTCGTTCTCGGGCTTGAAGACCGCGGTCCTTTACAAACTCCGCTCGATGGACAAGCTCTCCGAAACGGACAAGGAGAATATCGCCGAGGAATTCGAAAATGCCGCACGCGACGTCCTCGTCATCAAGGTACGGCGGGGATTGCAGAAAACGAAAGCGAAAACGCTTGCGGTCGGAGGCGGCGTCTCGGCAAACATCGAGCTCCGCAATGCCCTCGCGAAGCTCGTCGAGGAAGAATTCCCGGGGGTTTCGCTTCACTTCCCGCACGATTCCATGACCGGTGATAACGCGATCATGATCGCCGGGGCCGCGTACCTCCACGAGAAAGCTGGAGCGGGTGCGACGACCGGAAAACTCACGGCATCAGGGAACCTGCGGCGAGGTTCCGCATGAATGAGCCCGCTCCGTAATGTCGGAGGCCCATACACAAACTTGATGCTATAGCATCAAGTTTGTGTATGGGGGCGCGGGCGGGATACCGGAGGGTTCCGGCGCACTCTTAGACGAGAATGATTCCCGGGAATACCGAGTGCCACAGCCACACGATGGCGCCTATCAAGGTGAGGAGCCCGAGGCCGTAGAGGATATTCAAAGGGTGCTGGCGTCTCACCTCGATGCCTATCATGAGGGCGAGTGCGAGGGCTATCAAGGCCGCGAGGACGAGAAGGACCATCGAGGCGGACGAACGCGGCGAGGTGGCAATCCGCTGGACGAGAGAGGTCGAGACGTCGGATCCCGCGGCCATGGCGAGGGGAGAGTTGGTCGCAACGGTCCGCTTCACCGCGATGAACGAGTCATCTTCGACGAGAACTTTCGTGAGGGGGTCGACGGCGGGAAGCTCTATCTCTTCAGACGATGAACCGAGGACGGAAATCGGCGAGGTCGTTGCCGGCTTTGGCTCCGTCGTGATAACCACCTTCGGGGTCGAGGTCGGCTCGACGGGAAGCGTCGTTATCTCCGGCTCCGGCGGCGTCGAGGTGCCCGCGACGTTCGGCGACACCTCTTCAGTTTCAGGCGCTACTTGGGCGACCGGCTCTTGTGGCGCGGGTTCGGACGCAAAGCGCGCGGCTGGAGTGCCGAACATCTGGACAACGAACACGGTCGAGACACCGTTGTAGGTACCCTCGACGGTCGCGATGCCTATCTCGCTGAAATGCTCGTTCAGGATGTTCGCGCGATGCCCGGGAGAGTTCATCCAGGCGCGCTCCACATCCGCTGAATCATAGAAATAAGTCGCGAGGTTCTCGCCGGCGTACGCGAAGTTGTACCCCGCCTCGTTGAACCAATGCCACGGACTCGTTCCGTCGGGAGCGTTGTGTGCGAAATAGTTCTTTGCCGCCATGTCGGCCGCTTTAAGCTCTGCCGCCCTCTGAAGAACGGGGTTCAACGCGAGGCGCGAGAGACCGTTCGCCGAGCGGTCCCCGTTCGTGAGGTCGACCAAGGCGGAAGCGACCACCGCCGCGATGTATTCGTAGTTCGAGACGATCGCACTCTGGAGCGCGAAGGCGCCCCCCGCAAGCATGACAATGACGAGCGTGACCGCGATGACCGCGGGAAGCCGGAAGAAATGCGGCTTGTAGTCGTTCTCCGGAATGGGGATGAACGAATGGAGGAGGTCCTTCAGGAAGTCCATGTGTGGATTATACTACATCTATCATAAATAATCAAGTCCCCGATAGTGGATACCCGCTCCCTATCATACGATATGAAAAAGGCCCCATACGGGGCCTTTTTCACGTTTCAAGTCTCCTCGCTTAGCGAGTGACCGCAACTGTCGCGCCGAGTTGTGCAGACGGCGCTGCAATAGTTACGCGACCAGCGGCATCAACAGATGCCCTGTAGCCAGTCGTGTAGGTCACGTTGCAGGTGGCAACGGGACCGGTAGTGACGGTCGGGTCGACCGGGAGCGAAGGAATGAAGAGTGGCACGAGCGACGGACAAAGGTCAACGTTAGCAGCACCAGGAACACCGGTGATGTTGCACGGGGTCAAGCTCGGGCAAAGTGCCGCCGTAAGGACTCCAGGCATTGCACCTTGGTTGTCTGCGATGTGCTGGCCAATCGCATTCAAAATCGCGTTAACGTTTGAAGTGCGTTGGCTGTTATTCGCCTGTGCGAACTGACGAGCCGGGTTGATGGCAATCAAGACGACCGCGGCCAAGATCGCGATGATGCCGATGACGACGAGGATTTCGATGAGGGTGAAACCGCGCGCCGTCTTTGTGGTCTTAAGCATGAACTTAGATTATATAATTTTGATAATAAAAAGCTCCGTACAAGGAGCTCTATTCCATATTATTTGTACCACATTGAAAAGTAAAAAGCAAGGGTCACGGCATCACCGCGTGCTCTCTCCACGAGACCACATTATGGGTAGTTGTGTCAATAACGACGACGAAGTTGGTGGTCGAGGAAGCCACCATTGCTTGACTTTTTATAGTACTGTATCCCGATGATGGCGTACCCGGCGCGAGAGAAACGATGGTGCAGGTAACATCTCCTTGCGTCACTTCCCTATTGGAAAGCGCGGAGAGGGGGTCATTCACGATGAGAATGCGCGCCACCGCAACGCACGCCTCCGCATGCCCCTCGCTCGCGGCCTTGTTCTCGACATCAAGGAGGAGAAGGCGCCCCGCGAGGCCGAACTGCCCCAAAGACACGACCGCGATAAGGAAAACGAAACTGATGACAATGACCGAGATAAGGGCCATGAATCCCTTGGCCGTAGCCGAACGGGCGAGGCCCTTGGCCGTAGCCGAACGGGCGAGGCCGCGCTGTGAGGATGTGGTTAGCATGGTGATACAAATATTGAACAGCGCAGGTATCGCGTGTACGGCCCTTCCGCAACTGCATTCGCGTCGAAATTGATGGTGAGGAGGTCCGGCTCTCCCCCATCCCCGGCGACACGGGCAAAAGCGAGATTGGTTATCGTGATGCGGGACGACGTCAAGGGCACCGCAGTCCCGCCGTTCACGGAGAGGGTTACGGCACCACCGCCAAGCGCCATTACATAATCGTTTCCCCCCGCCGTCACCGCGAGCGTTCCTCCGGAAGCGGTGACTGCGGTTACGGGACGATTGAGAAGGTATGCGGCCTTCTGAAAGACGAACGCGCTCTCGAGGTCGCGCAGAGTCGCCATGGATGAGCGCTCGGTATTCGTGAACAAAGGATACGCGGAAGCGATGGCTCCCGTGATGATGACGGCGACGAGCGCAAAATAGATGAGCGCTTCGACAAGAGTGAACCCCTTACCGCTTTGCGTTGCAAAGTGGTAAGGGGTGAACCCCCTGACGTTCGTGCGTGCTACGGCGTGCATGACGCAGTTGGCTGGACGACCCGGAGCGCGTCATTGCTCATGTTGGAAATGAACGCGATATCGTCCGCCATATCGAGTCCGGTCGATTTTTCCGACCAGTTGAGCGTGATGCAGGGAATGATGAGCTCGATGTCCGTGGGGTCCGAAACGTC
>CAYHKM010000024.1:2694-12697 GCA_964357285.1 uncultured Candidatus Saccharibacteria bacterium | reverse complement strand
CGCTGCCGATGTGGGAACGTTGTGAATCCCGACGAGATGGTGGAGCGCTTCGGTGCGGACACGATGCGGCTCTATGAGATGTTCATGGGGCCGTTCGACCAGGCGATTGCGTGGTCCACGAACGGCTTGGTGGGGATGCGCCGTTTTCTCGAACGTGTATGGGCTTTATCGGAAAGCGTGGACGAAAGCGTCCCGGGACCCGAGATCGAATCCATGCTCAACCGGACCGTGAAGAAGGTCGGCGAGGACATCGAGTCCATGAAGTTCAACACCGCGGTATCCGCCCTCATGATCTACGCAAATCACGTGGGGGCCCTTCCGAAGGTGCCGAAGCGCGCCTACGAGACTCTTCTCCTTGCGCTCGCGCCGTTCGCGCCCCACATCGCCGAGGAGCTTTGGCAGGGAATGGGGCATCGAACCTCGATACACGCGGAGCCATGGCCTTCGTACGATCCTGAAAAGCTCGTGGGGCGGGTCCAGACGATTGCCGTTCAAGTTGCTGGGAAGACGAAGGGCACCATTGAAGTACCGTCTGATGCCTCGGAAGAGGACACAGTCCTCGCCGTACGGAATGACGTCCGCTTTAAAAATACAGTCCCGGAATCGGTGAAGCGGGTAGTGTTCGTCCCCGGGAGGGTGGTCAATTTCATCCTTTAGTTGAGCCACGGAACCCTCTGGGGATAACTCGACACCATATTTGACTCCTTTATTATTTTATGCTATAAGAGATAGAGCTACTCGAATTCACTTTACTCCAATAAGCCGAAACCCATGCAAAAGCTTACGTTTAAGCCATCAATCGTCAGCAAAAAGCTTGTTTCAGGACTTCCCGAGCGCTCTCGGGATGTCGTCGTTTCGCGCTACGGGCTCACCGGAGGGGGAAAGCCGGAGACCTTGGATTCCATCGGAAAGCGCTACGGCATCACTCGGGAGCGGGTCCGGCAGATCGAGAATCACGCCGTGAAGATTATCCAAGAGTCGCAGGCTTTGGAGAAAGAGATGGTCGCCCTGAGGACGCTCGAGGAATCGATACGCGGGATGGGCGGCATCCTTTCGGAGGACACCATCCTCTCCGAGTTCGCGAAAGACGATGAAACCCGCAACCAGCTCTACTTCCTTCTCGTCGTGGGCCAGCCCTTCATTAACGCGAAAGAATCCGATGATTTCAAAGCACGCTGGTTCGTCGACCGCGACCTCGCGAAATCGGTTGAGGATGCTCTCAAGCAGGTTCACGCGAAGGTGAAACCCTCCGACGTTCTCACGGAAGACGAGCTCGTGGAGCACGTGGTCTCGTGCCTCGCGAAGGTGAACACGAAATACAAAAACAAGGACACGGTCCGTCGCTGGCTCGAGCTCTCGAACTGCCTCATGCGGAACCCCTTGGGCGAGTGGGGCCGTCAGTCGGCTCCCGGCATCCGCGTCAAGAACATCCGCGATCACGCGTATCTTGCTTTGAAGCGCCACGGCTCCCCCATGCATTTCCGCGAGGTTGCAAAGGCAATCGATAAGCTTTTCGGCAAAAAGGCGCACGAAGCGACCACGCACAACGAGCTCATCAAGGATGACCGCTTCGTCCTCGTGGGGCGGGGCATTTACGCGCTCAAGGAATGGGGGTATCGAACGGGACCGGTCGTCGAGATCATTAAGCACATCCTCAAGGAAGCGGGGCCTCTCGCGAAGGATGAGATCATGAAGCGCGTCGCGAAGGAGCGATACGTGAAGCCGAACACCATCATCGTGAACCTTCAGAATCCCGCGTTCGTAAAAGCGGACGGGAAGTACACGCTCAAGAGCGCGTAATCATCACTCGAGGAAAACCCGCCCTTCGACAAGCTCAGGGCGGTTTTTCGTTTCGGGGTGACAGTGGCAGAGACAAAGGCCGCGCCTTCAGCGTGGTATATTTTGCGCATCATGAAGCGCATCGCGCTGCGCGTCCTCGTTTTGGCGGCGATATTCGCGGTCATCGCGACGATATATGTCGCTCCGGCTCTCGCGGCGGCCGTATACAACGTCATCGCGGCTTTGTCGCCCTTGTGGCTCCCCGTCCTCCTTGCCGCTATCGGGTTGCCACTGTGGCTTAACTTCGCGCGCTCCCAATACCTCGCACGGATTCCCTATGCGACGATAGAGTTGAAACCCGGTCCCGAAACGCCGAAGACGGCGCGACCCATGGAGCTTATCTTGTACGCCCTTTACCATCGCGAGACTATAACGCGCACTGCGGAGCTTCTGGGGCGCGTTCGACTCGCGTGGTCGTTCGAGATATGCGCGGAGAACGGCAGGATCCGCTTCTTCATGCATCTCCCGGTGGGGCATCGCGCCGCGGTCGAGGCCCGTATCCGGGCCGAGTATCCCGATCTCGATATCGACGAGGCGCGCGACTATTCGCGTGAATTCGATTTCAATCCCTTCACCATGCGGCTCTCGATGCGGGAGTTCACGCTGGCGAAGCCTGACCCGTATCCCCTGAAGACCTACGTCGCCTATGAGGAAGGGAAGGAGAAGCGAGATATATTCGAAGAGCTTCTCACGGAAATGGCGGGCGTCGGCGAGGGCGAGCGGCTCTACACCTCGTGGATCGTGCGCCCGCATCAGCGCGAGCGACGGAAGATCTGGGAGCCGCCCGCGGACACCCTCCACGAGGACGCGGAGCGTGAGATCGGGAAGCTCGTCGGCCATTCGGGGGATTTTCATGCGCTCTCTGAATCGGTCCAAAAAGTCGTTTATGCCATCGAACGAGCACTGCAGAAGCCGTCGTTCGATTGCGGCGTGAGGACCCTCTACATTGCGGAGCGGAAACATTTTGACCTAGAACGTATGGAAGGACTCTCGCGCATCCTGGATCGTTTCGGGAGTGAAGAACTGAATGGTTTCAAGTCCTACGATCCGCGGGAGCGGGTAGAGTGGCCCTTGTCGGAGCTCTTCGCCGCGGCGCCTGTTCTCGACATGAATCATTTCCTGAATCTTTACCGGCGTCGCGCGTTCTTCGCGCCGCCCTATTACGGGCGCGCATTCGTCCTGAATACCGAGGAGCTCGCGACCGTCTTCCATCTCCCGCACATCGCGCGCGCGTCGGCTCTCGTCGTGGGGCGCGAGCGGCGCCTCACTCCTCCCGAAAACCTTCCGGTGAGGGTATGAGCGCTCCTCGGCCGTTTCTTCTCTTTTCATTTGCGCTCGGCGCGGTCGTTGTCGCGCTTCTCTTCGGGCCTGCTCAAGGCAATCCCACCTCCGCCATCACCATCGAACCGGGGACGCCTATCAGGGTCGCGGCGCAGGAACTCAAAGCCGCCGGCGTCGTGCGCTCGGCGCTCGTGTTCGAGCTTCTGGTGCGCATTCTGAACCCTCAGGGCGGGGTCATTGCGGGCATCTACTCGTTTCCGGGCGGCGAGAACGCGTTCTCACTCGCGTATCGTTTCTCATGCGGCGACACCGGCATCACTCCGGTGCGCGTTACGGTGCCCGAGGGGTTCTCCACGCGCGAGATCGGCATCCTCCTCACGGAAAAGCTCGGCGTATTCGACGAGAATGGGTTTACGACGCTAGCGGCAGGAGAGGAGGGGTACCTCTTTCCTGATACGTACCTCATGACGCCCGGCATGCCGCCGGAAGCGGTTATCGCGCTCATGCGCGGGACCTTCGAGAAACGCGTTCGCGAACTCGAGCCGGACATCGAGGCCTTCGGAAAGCCCCTTAAGGATGTCGTCATCATGGCGTCGCTTTTGGAAAAAGAAGCGCGGCAGGAAGAGACGCGCCGCACTGTTGCGGGTATCTTGTGGAAGCGCCTTGACCGCGGGATGCCGCTTCAGGTGGATGCGGTCTTCGGCTACATCCTTGCGACGACCACCTTCAGCCCGACCTTTGACCAACTCACGCTCGATTCGCCCTACAACACCTACAAGTATGCAGGCCTCCCGCCCGGCCCCATCGCGAATCCCGGGCTCGTGGCTCTCAAAGCGGCGGTGACGCCGGTGAAGACGCCGTACCTCTTCTATCTCACTGGCGTCGACGGAACCATGCGCTACGCGCGGACCCTGGAGGAGCATAAGGCGAACCGGAAATATTTGCGATGAACCTTGGTGGCCCGCTTTGAGCGATTTCTCGTGTAGAAACGATTCTAGGAAAACGTTAGACTGCGCTCATGAAGAGCGTTTTCGTTGGACTTTCCGGGGGCGTTGATTCCGCCGTTTCTGCATATCTCCTGAAAAAAGAGGGATACCGCGTCGTGGGTGCGTTCATCAAATCATGGGAACCGCCGTTCCTCTCATGCACGGGCGCGCGCGACCGGCTGGAGGCGATGCGGGTCGCGGCCGAGCTCGGCATCCCGTTCGTGACCTACGACCTTTCGGACGAATACAAGCGCTTCGTGGTCGACCCGTTCGTTGCAGAATACCGCGCGGGAGGCACTCCGAACCCCGACGTCCTCTGCAACCGCACCATCAAGTTCGGCGCGTTCTGGGAGCGCGCGCGAGCGGACGGGGCGGAGCTGATAGCGACAGGGCATTACGCACAGATCCGCGCTCCCTTCGGAGCGCGGGCTGGCGCAGTGCCGGCCGCAGCGATGTTTTCCGTCTCGGAAAACCGCGAGGCGGGGTCGAGAGCACATGCGAGCGCAGGCGAGCATGGAACTCGTGACCATTATGCGTTGAAAAGGGGAACGGAAGACGGGTTCATGCTTGGCATATCGCCCGACGGCGCGAAAGACCAGACGTATTTCCTCTGGCAATTGACCCAGGATGATCTTGCCCATGTTCTCTTTCCCGTCGGCGGGCTCGTCAAAACCGAAGTGCGGGACATCGCCCGCACAGCGGCGCTTCCGAACGCTGGACGGAAGGATTCTCAGGGGTTGTGTTTCCTCGGCCATGTGGACATGAAGGAGTTCCTCTTGCGATTCATCGAGCGCTCGCCGGGTGATGTTGTGGACCTTTCGGGGAAGCAGATCGGGCACCACGAGGGGCTTCCGTTCTACACCATCGGCGAGCGGCTTCCCGTCGCGGGCCCCGAAAAGCTCTATGTCATCCGCAAAGACCGTGAGGCGAACGCGCTTGTCGCCGCGCCGCACTCCGCGGATGAGGCTCCCGCGAGTCGCACGTTCGAACTCGAGCGCGTGAACTGGATACGCGGCACCCCCGAGCCGGGAGTCCGATACGGCGTTCAAGTCCGCTATCACGGGGAAATGCTCGACGCATCGGTTTCTGCGCGCGGCGGAGAAGCCGTCATCGAGACCTCCTCTCCGACGCTCGCGGCGGAGGGACAATCGCTCGTCGTGTATGACGCGGCGACGAAGGAATGCATGGGGGGTGGTATCATTTCTGTATGCCGATAGTCGTCAAGGGCGACGGTTCGAGGGAAGAGTTCGACCCCTCGAAGCTCGAGCGGTCACTTCGTCACTCGGGAGCGGACGAGGGAGTGGCCCGAGGCATCGTGTCCCACGTAACGGCCGAGATCGAGGACGGGATGCCGACCGACATCATCTACAAGCACGCCTTCAAGCTCCTCCGGAGGGAGGAGAGCGGGGTCGCCGCTCGGTATTCCATGCGCCGCGCGATACTGGAGTTGGGCCCTACGGGTTTCCCGTTCGAGGATTTTTTCAGCGCGCTCATGCGGGCGAAGGGGTACCAGACTCGCCGCGATATCATGGTCCGTGGTCGCTGTGTCGAGCATGAAGTGGACGTCGTTCTCGACAAGGACGGTAGGACCATCGGGGCGGAGCTCAAGTTCCACAATACGCCCGGCTACAAGACCGACCTTAAGACTGCGCTCTACGTCCGCGCGCGGTACTGGGACATCGAATGGGGTGCCGAGGACCGGAAGGAAAAGGCAGGCATCGACGAAGGATGGTTGGTAACGAACACGAAGTTCACCTCGGTTGCGATCGAATATGCCGAATGCGCTGGGATCACGCTTCTGGGGTGGAACTATCCCAGAGGGGCAGGTCTTGCGGACCTCATCCGCGAGACCGGCGTCTACCCCGTGACCGTTCTCACTGGCCTCTCGGGGGCGGAAAAAAAGCGCCTCATGCAGGAGGGCGTGACGCTGTGCCGCACTGTCGTCGAGAAGCCCGAAGCGCTTCAGCGCGCGGGCGTCGCGCCCAGGAAGGTGGAGAGCATCATCGCGGAGTCCAAAGCCGTCTGCGGCGTCTAACTGGTATACTTTTCCGGTGTCGAAATACTACAAGCCCCACCGGAAAACCGATTGGAACTACGGCGGTCCGAACTGGCGTCTTTCCCGCTCGAAAATCGACCTTTTCGTCGAGTGCAAGCGTTGCTTTTACGTCGACAACAAACTTGGGACCGCCCGACCTCCCGGGTTTCCGTTCAGTTTGAATGCGGCGGTCGATAGGCTCTTGAAGAAAGAGTTTGACGGACATCGCACGGCGGGAACGCCTCATCCGCTCATGAAGGCGTACAAGCTTGAGCTCGTGCCTTTCAAAGACCCGCGGATGGATGTGTGGAGGGAGAATTTCAAAGGAGTTCAGACCGAGCATACGCCGACCGGTTTTACCGTATCGGGGGCCATCGATGACCTTTGGGTCGACGGGAAGGGTACTGTCTATGTGGTCGACTACAAGGCGACCGCGAAGGACGGCGAAGTCTCCTTGGACGCCGATTGGCAGGACGGGTACAAACGGCAGATGGAGATCTACCAATGGCTACTCCGAGAAAACGGCCTTCGGGTCTCGGATACCGGCTATTTCGTATACGTGAACGGCAGGACCGACCGGGAGGCGTTCAATGGAAAGCTCGAGTTCGACGCCAAAATCATTCCGTACGTTGGCTCCGCGGACTGGCTCCCGGGAGTGCTCGCAGACATAAAGAAATGCCTCGTCTCGGATGTGATACCGGAAACGGGTCCGTCGTGCGATTACTGCACGTATCGCGAAGCGGCGGGAAAAGCACTTACCGCGCAGTACTCCAAAACCGTAACAGTCAAAACAAAGAAACAAAGTTCTCAATCAAATTCTAGTACCCCGTCACTTTTCTAGGTTCTTCTTTCTAGAGTATAGGTGATATCATATATGATATCAGTTATCTCGATACTTCTTTTTAGGTTTTGGGGTAGGGAAGAGCAAAAAGTGTAATGGGTACTTGCGTTTGAGTGCAATGAACGAAAAAGGATCCTCGCGGGCCTCGCGTTCTAGTGCCCGACGATTAAGCTCATGTTCCAGCCCGCGGAGCGCTGTCTCGTATCCGGGAAGTTGATCTTTTAGCCACCGTTCCACCCTCCACACCGTGTTTGGTCCAACCTTGAGTCTCGCGCCAATTTCTCGCTGTGAGCAACCGTTGAGGAGCATACGTGCTATCCAAATGCGTCTTCCGAGCATAATGCGCTCACTCGGAGTCAACAGATCTCTCAAAAAAAGCTTTACGCCGTCCCGGCCCTTTATTGAGCTCGCTGCTGTATATAAATAGTCCAAGGTTTTACTGTAGTCCTCCTTGCTTAATTCATCTTTCTTTCGCTTCATGAGACGCTATCATATATGATATCACTACTGAAGTAGTCGAGTATGCGTGATACAGTATTCGGCGTGATTACAAGGAACTTATTTCGCGAACACGTACTAAAGGTAGTCAAGGGAATCAGGCGCGGGAAGACCATGACGTACGGCGAGGTAGCGCGGAAGGCCGGGCACCCCTTGGCGGCGCGGGCGGTGGGCGCAATCATGCGTGCGAACAAAGACAAAGATGTGCCATGCCACCGGGTGGTCGGGAAATACGGGCTCGGCGGGTATAACGGCCTTCGGGGCGAAAAGGAACGCCTTTTGAGGAAGGAAGGGGTGCTCGGGTAAGACATCTCCCCGATGTGGACAAGGATTTGCGCCCTTGTCGTGTCTCCGCGGTAGAGTGTCCGAGAAGTCTTACTAGGACTAATACATCGCTTTCATGAAGAACAGCATCGTCCTCTGGGTCATCGCCGCAGTCGCCCTCATTGGAGGGTTTTTCTATTTCTCGCAAGGAGATCCAAGCGGTTCAACATCTGAAGAGCCCATCGTCATCAAAGGGTCCGATACCGAAGTCCAACTCGTATCTAGTCTTGCGGAAGCTTTCAATAAAGAGAATCCGGGCGCCAGCATTTCAGTTACCGGAGGCGGGAGCGGTGTCGGTATCGCCGCCCTTCTCAATAAAGAGATAGACATCGCCAATTCATCGCGTCCCATGTCTGATGACGAGCGCGGTATCGCAGAGCAGAACGGCATCGATGTCCGTGAGTTCGTCGTTGCGCGCGACGGCCTCTCCGTCATCGTGCATTCCGGAAATCCCGTGAGGGAGCTTACGCTCGACCAGATAGGGAAGATATATCGCGGTGAGGTCACCGATTGGAAGGGCGTCGGGGGAACACCCGGGAAGATCGTGCTCTATGGGCGTCAAAGCACTTCGGGGACGTACAAATTCTTCCAGGACACCGTCCTTAAGGGCGATTATTCGACCGCGATGAGGAACATGGAAGGCACACAACAGATCGTGGATGCTGTCGTTTCAGACACGAACGGCATCGGCTACGCAGGCGTCGGATACATCCGTGACGGAAAGGGGAATCCCCGGGCCGATCTCAAGGTCGTTTTGGTGAAGGAAACCCCTTCCGGAGGAGCGGTTTCACCGCTTGACGCAGAAGCGGTCCTCGCGGGCAAGTACCCGATCTTCCGCCCCATATACCAATATCTGGCTGGCTTGCCGAGTAAGGGATCGACCGCGGAAGCGTTCCTCCGCTTCGAAGTGTCGCCCGAAGGGATCGCGATCGTGGAGGAGAGCGGTTTTTACGCTTTGACGGCGGATGATACGAAAAAAAATGAAGCCCTTCTCGGGCTTATCCGGTAGGACGGCATGTTCACGGGGCGCCGCATAGAGTGGTCGCAGATATTTTTTGGCACTGTCGCGTCCCTGACGGTCGTGTTCCTGTGTGGGATTTTCTTCTTCCTTGCCGTCATCGGGCTCGGCGTTTTTGCCGAGGTGCCGATCATTGAGTTCTTTTTCGGTACGTTGTGGAACCCGAGCGCGTATTCCGCACCGTCATGGGGGACCCTATCCCTCCTTCTCGGGACCATCATCGTGAGCGCGACGGCTCTCGTCATCGTGGTACCACTCGGCCTTTCGTCGGCGATCTACGTGTCGCAACTCGCTTCACCCCGTACTCGAGAGATCCTGAAGCCCGCCATAGAGATGATCGCGAGCGTACCCTCGGTAGTCCTCGGCTTGCTCGGCCTCTTATATCTCGCCCCGCTTATCGCCGGGATATTCGGCATGACCAACGGCTTGAATGCCCTGACCGCGGCTATCCTTGTCGCCATAGCCGCGCTCCCGACCATCGCGTCGATTTGCGAGGACGCTCTTTCAAGCGTTTCAAAGCGGTACCGCGATGCGAGCTACGCCCTCGGAGCGACGCAGTGGATGACGATACGGCGTGTCATTGTGCCCTCCGCCCGCTCCGGCCTCATCGCGGCCATCCTTCTGGGATTCGGCAGGATAATCGGGGAGACGATGATAGTGCTCATGGTCGCCGGGAACGCGCTTGCATTGCCACGTTCTCTTCTCGATTCGGTGCGGCCCATGACGGCGACGATCGCCATCGAGGTAAAAGAGGTCGTCGTCGGAAGCATTCACTGGGAAGGCCTCTTTGCTATCGGCCTCTCACTCTTCGTCTACACGTTCATCCTGAACCTCATCGCCGACATGTTCATCCATAAACGCATCAAAGCATGAAACCGAGAGGGACAGAAGCTGTATATTTCTGGTTTTTTCGTGCCGTCACGTTCCTCACGATAGGCCTTCTCCTCCTGGTTCTCGGTCTTTTGTGGTATCAGGGGCACGGCGCTCTTTCATGGGATTTCGTGACCGCATTCTGGAACCATCAGGACATCACGGAGGGCGGCATATTTCCGGCCATCCTCGGCTCACTTCTTCTCGGCCTCGGCGTGGTCGTGTTCAGTTTTCAAATGGGCGTCGCCACGGCTATAATACAAAACCAATAAAGCAAACTGGCCCAGAAAAATTAGTCATATCAGCAAATA
>CAYHKM010000024.1:0-2684 GCA_964357285.1 uncultured Candidatus Saccharibacteria bacterium | reverse complement strand
GCGGCGTGGGCGTGTTCAGTTTTCCCATGGGCTTCGCGACGGCTATATTCCTTACCGAATACAGCAAAGATAACGTGTGGAAGAGGGTGATAGAGCTTGCAATTCGGAACCTTGCGGGCGTTCCCTCCGTTGTCTACGGCCTCTTCGGGTTCGCGGTATTCGTGAATTTTTTCCATTTCAAAGGGTCCCTCATTTCGGCCATCCTCACGCTCTCCATCATGACCCTCCCGTGGATAATCGTGGCCTCGGTCGAGGCCTTGGAAGCGGTACCAGTCCGATTCCGCGATTCTTCCGTCGCTTTGGGCGCGTCCCGATGGGACACCGTGCGCCGCATCGTGATACCGCTCGCGATACCCGGCTCACTAACGGGGGGCATCGTAGGCCTTGCACGCGCCTTGGGCGAGACCGCGCCCATCATCATCGTCGGAGCGACCTTTTATCTCGCGACCCTCCCGAACTCGCTCCTCGACCCGTTCATGGCGCTGCCATACCATACGTACATCCTTGCGACCCAGCATTCGAGTCCGTCTGCCCAAGAATATGCGACCGCGACCGCGCTCGTGCTCATCCTCCTCACGTTCGCCTTGAGTGCAGGTGCAATGGCCGTCCGGTACGTGTATCGTATGCGGAAA
This sequence comes from uncultured Candidatus Saccharibacteria bacterium, assembly GCA_964357285.1. Lineage (GTDB taxonomy): Bacteria > Patescibacteriota > Minisyncoccia > Phycocordibacterales > Phycocordibacteraceae > Phycocordibacter. The sequence continues at coordinate 2,052 of CAYHKM010000024.1, read as the reverse complement.
GATTGGTAACGTCATGGCACCTCTCATTACCGCGGACAAGGTGAACGTCTGGTACAACGGCCTCCACGCCGCGAAGGACATCAGTCTCGATATCCGCGTCAACAGCATCACGGCCCTTATTGGCGCGTCAGGAAGCGGGAAATCGACCTTTCTCCGGTGCATGAACCGCATGGTGGACGTTATATCGTCCGCGCGCTTCGAGGGGGTCATACGATATAAGGGCGAGAACATACTCTCCCCGAAGACGGACGTCATAACGCTCAGAAAAAGCATCGGCATGGTGTTCCAGAACCCGGTGCCGTTCCCGAAATCCATCTATGACAACATCGCGTACGGGCTTGAGATCCAGGGGCACCCCAATCCGCGCAAGACCGGGCTATTTTCCATTTCGAAAATATCGGCGCAAGAAGTTGAACAAAGCGAGCACCCGACCGACCGCGCGGTTGTTAAGAGCCTGAAAGAAGCCGCCCTATGGGAAGAGGTCAAACACCGCCTCCATGCTTCCGCCTTCAGTCTCTCCGGCGGCCAGCAGCAGCGGCTGTGCATCGCGCGCGCGATAGCGGTCAGGCCGGAGGTCCTTCTCCTCGACGAGCCCTGTTCCGAGCTTGACCCAATATCCACGAGAAAGATAGAAACGCTCCTTCTCGAGCTCAAGGAGCGCTACACGATCGTCATCGTGACCCACAACATGCGCCAAGCGCGGCGCATTTCGGATACGGTCGGCTTCTTTCACCTCGGCGAACTTATTGAGTACGCCTCGAACAAAGAACTTTTTGACCACCCGCAGAAACAACTGACTCAAGAGTACGTGAGCGGCGCGTTCGGATAGAATCACTAACGCCAGTCTATTTCGCCCCGGCCGTGCTTTACGAGGTATTCGTTCGCTATCTTGAAATGATTGTTGCCGAAGAATCCCTTCGTGGCGGAAAGAGGGGAGGGGTGCGCTGATTTGAGGACGAGGTGCCTCGTCCAGTCGATGAGCGCCTCTTTTTTCCCGGCAAAGGAGCCCCATAGTATGAAAACGACATGCTCCGACGCCCGGGACACCGCCGCGATGACCGCATCCGTGAACAGGTGCCAGCCGAAGTCCGCGTGCGAATTGGCGGCGCCCGAGCGGACGGAGAGCGAGGCGTTCAAGAGGAGGACGCCCTGCTTCGCCCAGCGCGTGAGGTCGGGCGAGCGCTCGCACCGGATTCCGAACTCGGCCTCTATCTCTTTGAACATGTTCGACAAGGACGGCGGAACGGGATTCCCCGGCATTGATGAAAAGGCGAGGCCATCGGCAACGCCCGGCGTGTGATAGGGGTCCTGCCCGAGTATCACCACCCGCACCTCCTCGGGCTTTACGAGCTCGAACGCGCGGAATACTTTCGAGGGCGGGGGGAACACCGGCCCCTGGAGATATTCCTCGCGGACCTTCTCCGCGAGCGCCGCAAAGTAGGGCTTTTGGAATTCTTCCTCGAGGATGCGCTTCCACTCCGGCGCTATCTTTACCTCCGGCGCGTCGGTCATATCCTCAGGGTACACCTGGCTCGGCGCTCACCAGATTTTCGCGCGCTCTCCGGGCGGGCGGTATAGGCGGTCGCCTTTTTTCACCCCGAACGCTTTATAGAACGCGTCCATGTTCGACGCGGGACCGTTGATACGGTACTCGGAAGGTGAGTGGGGGTCTATCGCGGCGGCGGTCTTCATGAACTCGGGCCGCGCATGCTCGCGGTCCGCCCGCGCCCACCCGAGGAAGAACCGCTGTTCGGGAGTGAAACCGCCCACCGTCTTCCTTCCCGTTTTCGCAAGATGATGTTTGAAAGCGTCAAAAGCAATCGAGGCGCCGCCCAAGTCCGCGATGTTCTCGCCGAGGGTCAGCTTTCCGTTCACGCTAACCCCTCCCGGCACCTTGAAACGGTCGTACTCAGCGACGAGGACCTTGCCCTTCTTTTCGAAAAGCTTCCGATCCCTCGCTGTCCACCATCGCTTCAAGTTCCCGTCAGCGCCGAATTTCGCGCCTTCGTCGTCGAAGCCGTGCGTAATCTCGTGACCGATGACCGCGCCGAT
>CAYHKM010000023.1:0-12734 GCA_964357285.1 uncultured Candidatus Saccharibacteria bacterium | reverse complement strand
GCTTGATCTGATTCCAGACGCCCTGCATGAGGTGTGTCTTCCCCAGGCCCGTCTCCCCGTAGACGAAGAGCGGATTGTAGGCAATGCCGGGATCCTTCACGACCGCGTGAGCCGCGGTGAACGCGAGCTCGTTGAAGGGGCCTACGACGAATGTATCGAACGTGTACCGAGGATTCAGGTTATCGGAGCGGTTCACATAGTAATCCGAGAGCGGCAGCTCCGCAGCGACCCCTTCGCGGGTCACCGAGACCTTCTCGGGTGTTTTTCGCGGCGATTCTTTGGAAACGACATACTCGACGCCCCGGACCGTGTTGACGAAGCCCCGGATGGTCTTCAGGATAAGTTTCCCGAAGCGCTCCGAAAGCCACTCCCGCGTGAGTTGGTTCGGGACTCCGACGTACACAACGCCGTCCTCGATGCGGACGATGTGGGTCTCGTTGAACCACATCTTGAAGCTTGCTGGAGATATGGAGAGCTCGATTGAGGTTAGCGTGTTTTCCCAGAGTTGCTTAGTGTCGAGTTCCATACAAGGTAGCGCGAGCAGTCATTATACCTGCGGGGCTATCGGCGCAATCTTGCGGAAAACAGCCACACGTGTTAATAAGCTGTGAGTTACCTGTGTATGAAACGGACCTATCAGCCGAAACGCCGGAAGCGTAAGACGACGCACGGATTCCTCGTCCGTTCGCGCTCCACGGCCGGCCGGCGAGTTCTCGTCCGCCGTCGTCGCAAGGGCCGGAAGCGCCTTACGGTCTAAGATGCTCTCAAAGCATGAGCGTCTCGGAGCGCGCGGCGTGAAAGCCCGAGCGGTCCGTTCGGGGCGCTTCCGTTTCGGGAGTTTCAAGGCTCTCGCCATGAGGCCCCCGAGGGCCTCGGTCGTCGTTTCGAAGAAAGTAGCCCGCGCAGCGACCGCGCGGAACCGTATTCGGCGCCGCTTTGCCGCCATTCTCCGGGCATTCATACGCTCCGGAGCCCTCTCGGAGAGCGTCATACTCTACCCGAATCACGCCGCCTACTCCGCCCCGCACTCGGAGCTCGTAAGTGAGCTTAAACGGGCCCTCGGGGTGCGCTAACCTCCGTGGAATACGGAGGATCTTTCAACAAGAGAAGGCATGGAAACCCGCACCCCTCCCCCGGTAATCCCGCGCGCTACCGCATGGGGTAGAATACCCCAATGATTGTTGACGCGTTCAACGGGCTCATCTTTGAGCCGATTTATAACGTGCTTGCACTCTCGGCCGCCGTCGTTCCGGGCGCCGACCTTGGGATTGCGATGATCATCGTGACCATCCTGGTCCGCATCATCCTCTTCCCGCTCTCCCTCACCGCCGCGCGGACCCAGATCGGGATGCAGGAGGTGAGCCCGCAGCTTACCAAGCTTCAAACGGAACTCAAGGACGACAAGGAGAAGCTTGCTCGCGAGACGTGGGCGCTTTTCAAAAAGCACAAGGTGAATCCTTTCTCCTCGATCTTCCTTCTCATCCTTCAGATACCCATCATCATCGGCCTCTACTCCGTGTTCCTCAAAGAGGCCCAGAACACGGGACTTTCGTTCGACCCGGCGCTCATTTACGACTTCTTTCTGCCCTTGGTTGCATCCGCCCCGGCACCCTCGTTCCTTTTTTTGGGGCTTATCGATCTCAAGGCGAAGAGCTACGCCCTTGCGGCGCTGGTCGCCATCTCACAGGTTCTCCTCATGCAGATCGCCATGCCGGACAAACCGAAACCCACGGGGAACACCTTCCGCGATGACCTCTCCCGCAGCATGCACATCAACATGCGGTATGTCTTTCCCGTCATCATGGCCTTCGTTGCGTACGCGACGGGGGGCGCGGTTGCGCTCTACTTCCTGGTGAGTAACATATTCGGTATCGCCCAGACATGGGCGGTGAAACGCATCCATGCACCCCCCAGCGCACAAAGAACGAACGGATAAGGTCGTTGGCATCATCCGGGACATCGTGACCAAGCTCGGCGTTCCCTTCGACGAGGTCGCGGTATCGGAGGCCGCCGGCCACACGCTCTTTACGATCCGGACCAAGGATTCCGGGGTCTTGATCGGCGCGCGCGGGGAAGCGCTTCAAGCCCTCAATCACCTCGTCAAGAAGATGCTCGAGGACACCGCTCACGAGGACACCGACATTTTCCGCTTCGTCGTCGACGTAAACGGGTATCACCTGAAGCACATCAAGATGCTCGAAGCCCAGGCCGCAATGCTCGCCGAGCGCGCCCGCACGTTCAAGTACGACATCGAGATGAGTCCCATGAGCGCGTATGATCGTCTTATCGTTCACGCCGCCCTGACCGGCACCCCGGACGTAAAAACGGAATCCCAGGGCGAAGGCATGGTCCGCCACATTGTCATAAAATACATCGGTGCGGCGAACACGGCGCCGGCCACAGAAGCGAGCCCCCTCTAAACTTCTTATCGAGGGACGAGTTCAAGAGACCAGAGGGAAAGGTCGGTTTTGTTCTGAAAGATAACGTACTTCCCGTCGGGAGAAACCGACGCGTTCACGAGGTTTATCGAGATCCCGCCTTCGGTCGTGAAATCAAAGACGCGACTTGAGATCCCGCTTACGGGATCGATGAGCCACGCATCATCGCTCGAGCTCGAGAGTCCCAAAAGCCACGCATCGACCCTCGGCACATTTTTCAGGATGCCGCAGAATACGCGGGGCTCTCCCTCCGGGAACCATGCGCATTTCTCGGCGAAGGTTGCGGTCGGCACCGTTCGCGTCACTCCGGAGTTCCGATCATATATTGCGGTTGTCACCATGCTCTCGGTGTTTCCGCTGTAAAGGACGTACCGTCCGTCGGGCGATGGAAGCACCATGAGCCCGGGAACGTCGCCCACAACCTTCGCGCCGGGACGTCCCGATTCGAGGATGTACAAGAACCCCGGGATGCCCGCCGAGGGGGCAGTTGCGATGAGAAGGTCGCGGCCTCCTATGTGAGGTATCCATGAACGTGTCGGCGACGACATGATGAGCCGCGCTGAGCCGGGCCTTTCGGCATCGATGGTTTCGACGCGTGCGCCATCCCCCGCCTCCGTTACCGTGAGAAGCGTTTTGCCGTCCGCGCTCGCCGCCGCCCGGTCGAAACCGGGAAGAGCGGCGACCGTCATAGCAGCCTCAGGTGCCGTCGTCGCGATTACGCCGAGCACGTTCTCGACGCGCTCTCCCTCGACAACGAACTGCGCGACGAATCTCGTATCCCCCGCCCACACGATGCGCTCCATCCCAGGCAAGGTCATGTTCGAGATGCGGACCGCGTCGAAAGAATCGGGCTTAACGTCATACACGTGCCCGGTCTCTTTTTCTATGTACCGGATAACGCTATCCTTCGTGAATCGCGCTCCGGACACGGGGTTCGGGGTCACTTGCCGCAGGCGGGGGACGGGACCTGACGGTCTCTCGTCGCCGCCCGCGTCAGGCGTCTGTGTGCTACCGGAGTCTTCAGGGCCTCGCAGGAACGGGAAGAGTGCGCTGAAGGGATTTCCGGACCCTCGCTCAGACCCCCCGGTCCCCTGCCCTCCGAGTGATACGGCAAATGCGACGAGGGCGATGACTGCGCCGATGCCGATCAAGATTGCGACGAAGCGGATTGCGGTTGTTGGTTTCATGGTTACGATTACAGATGCAGGGGAACCAAAGACCGCGATGCGGTCAGCTCTTGTCTGCAATCACCTATCCCGGTTACCCCCGTCGTCATGAGGTACAGACGCTTAAGCTGGCACTGGAACGAACTCACCGCACATTGTCTCGGTTGGCCGGGGGCGGTGAACGCATACTGATGGTCTATGCCACAGGTCGCTGAGGGACGCATATTCTGAAGTCCCTCCAAACGCTCCCCGCTCAACCATTCCTGACTGCCGTAAACGCATGCCGTCTGCGCGGCTTGATTGCCGCATGCCGATTGAGCGTTTGTCCCTGTCATCTCCTGAAAAGGCAGTTTCGTGTACCCGCCTTGGAATTCAGCGGGACAGGCGCCGCTGAAGCAGACAATAGCGAGGCCCGATCCGGAGAGGTCGATATCCTGAAGCATGCTTGTCGCGCCCACCGCAGAGCTTGCTCCAGCTCCTGTAGTCCCCGGCTGATTGCCTCCGGGCTGTCCCGCTCCCGGCTGTCCACCACCAGGCTGTCCGGTTCCCGGCTGATTGCCTCCGGGCGTCGCGCCCGGGCTTCCACCTGGCGTTCCGCCTGGAGCCTGCGATCCACCGCCCCCGGGAGCCTGAAGCCCACTCGAACCCGTCGAGGACACGGACCTGTTGCACGCCTCTCGCTCCGTATTAAAAATGTCGAGCTTGAGAATGCAAGGATTTATTACCTGCAGGATGAGGACCGACGCGATGAGGAGGATGAGCCCCAGCACCGCCCCTTGGATTCGTTCCCGCCCCTTGGTCTTGCCGCCGATGGCGTCAGTGGACATGTATTCGAGGCCCCCGATCGCCACCATTACGACCGCAAGCGCCGCGGCAACGGAGAGCGTCATCCTGAAGAGGCCAGCGAGGTATTCCTGGATGCTCTCTCCGCTCACAGGAAACGGCAGGGGGACGATAGGCACAAAATCCCCCGCAAACGCGACGAGGGGCATGAAAACAGCGATTGCCCCTCCGAGCATCACTCCCGCCGCGACTCCACTTTTTTTCATGGTGCTCATCGTATGTCCACACTGAACGAACTCGCCCCCGTCTCGAATGAACGCGACGCGCTGGAGAACGAGAACCCGACCGAGAACGAACCGCTCGCGCCGCCGGTCTTCCTGAATGTGGCAGCGCGCTTGTCAGCGCCATCGATCGCGACGGGTTGTCCGTTGAGACGCCACACATATGCGAGCGCGGCCGGGTTCTCGACATACACCGGGTAGGCCCGATACGTCACCTCGTCGACTGCGAGGGCCGCGCCGAAGTCGGCCGCGGCATTGAACGCGATGCCGGAGAGCGGGCGGTTCTCGTATACGACCGACAGCGGCTTCACGGGCCTGATGGTGACGGAACTCTCGCCTGCAAAAAGGCCATCCAGGGTCTGGGCCTTGACTGAAACCGTGAACGGACGACTGAAGTACGGCGGTGTCACCGTGATGAATGTTTTTCCGTACGCGTTCGCACCGACCGGTTTTCCGTCGACCGACCAGAGGTACGAAAGCCGCTCCGGAGCGATAGGAGCACCCCGGTCGATAAGTCGCGGCACGGCCTGTATAGAAATCCTGCTTCCCTGATTCGGAAGCGGACGTCCGGTATAAAGCGGCGGTACGTATGTCTTAGCCTCCCAGATAAGATCGACATCAGCGGGACGGATGAGGAATTCCTGGCCGCCCTGAATGTTCCCTTGCGAGTCGACGATGGTCACCGCGACCCGTATCGCCGTACCCACCGCTCCCGCTCTAACGCTCGTTTTAGTAAGCCCGACTCCCTGCGCTAAGTCGCCGTCGTTCGCTGTCCAGAGGAAGACGAACGACCCCGGATTTCCGATGACGCTCGCGGTCAAGTTTACGGTGTCGCCCGGCTTCGGATGCTGCGGGGAAGAAGCTATCTCGGTGACGTAATTTTGCGGGGGGAGAATGGCCGCATCCGCCCCGTGAGGAGCCGCACCGAGGAGGAGTAAGGCGAAAAGCGCAAGCCGCATCATGACCTTCTGTACAGTATATGGCCTTCCGGAGGCCTTCCGCGGGAGCTCGGTATTCTCGTGGGGAGAGCACGTAGCCCCTTGGGGTGTAGAGACTACGTGAACCAAACTAGCTTCTCAACGCTCAAGCCCCGTCTGTTCCCGCTTCGCCTTCTCTATGGCGAGTATCTGCGAGGGGTCCGAGGTGATGATCTGGTCCTCGGTATAGGAGGCGATGATATTAATGGCGACATGCTTCAGTCCGGCGAAGAAGATGCCCTCTCCCACGTCGGACTCGAGAAGGAGATATTTTTCCTCGTCCGTCAGGTTGAACGTCTTCTGGACCATGTCAATCGAGGTGGGCGATTGCTTCAAGAGGATCTGTATCGACGAGTTCGTGAGCATCGGGGTCCCGTAGGGCGACCGGAGGAAGTCTTCGACGTCTTGGGTGATGGTCGCGAGCCCCAGGAAATACTTGCGCCCGCGCTTCGCCATCGAGTAGAGGAATGACGCCGTATCCTCCGACTTCATCATCCACCACGCCTCGTCGATCACGAGAAGCCGTTTCTTGAGCTCCTTCCTAATAGCGTTCCAGATGAAGTGCGTCACGATGTACATCGCGACGGGTTTCAGTTCGTCTTCCATGTTCCGGACCGAGAACGCGATGAACTTCTTGTTGATGTCCACGTTCGTGGGCTGGTTGATGAAGCCCGACCACGTACCCTTGGTGTATTTCGTGAAGCGCTGAACCAGCGACTCGGACCCTTCCATGCCGGCGAGGACGAGTTCAAAGTCCGACAGAAGGGGCGGAGCCATGTGTGAAAAGTCGACGGCCCCGGTGATGTCCTTCAGGGCGTATGTTTCCGTGATGGCTCGGTCGATGATGGCATCCTCTTCGGACGTGAGGCCCCCCATCATGATGCGGAAGAGCCCCACGAGGTTGATGATGTTCGAGCGCAGCACGTCCGCAGGCGACTCGTCTTCTCGCGCCACCGGAAGGTCGAACGGGTTGATGTGGTGCTCGGAGGAGAGGGAGATGTTGAAGAAGCGTCCGCCGACCGCGTTCGCAAGGTACTCATACTCGGCTTCCGGGTCGATGACGATGACCTCGGTGTCGAACATGAGCGAACGCAAAATCTCGAGCTTCGTCGCATAGGACTTTCCGGAACCGGACTTCGCGAACGTGACCGAGTTGTAGTTTTCGAGCGAAAAGCGATCGAAGAGGATGAGCGAGGAGTTGTGCCGGTTGATGCCGTAGAGGATGCCCTTGTCGGACGTGAGGTCGAATGACATGAACGGGAAGAACGAGGAAAGCGGGGACGAATTGAACTTCGAGTTGACCTCCAGGAGGTCCCTTCCGATGGGGATGACGCTCCGGAATCCCTGCTCCTGCTGGAAGAGCGCCGGTTTTACATAGACGAGCTTCGAATCGAGGATGGATTTGATATCCGATTCGGCCTTGTCGAGCTCCTCCGCGCTGTCCCCGTAGATGGAGATGTACAGACCGACATCGAAGATACGCTCCTGCGCCTGCTGGAGCTGATCCCGGAGGGACTCGATATCCTGGTAGGCAGTGTCGAGGATGGGGTCACGGACAAGCCCCTTCTCCTGCCGAGTTGTAATCTGACTCTGTACTTCCGCCACCTTCTTCTGGAGCTTTCGGAGCATCGCCGCCGTTTCGACGGGATGCACGAAGATGGAAACGTCGAAAACGCGGTCGAGGTTGATGATAGGCGCAAACCAATTGTCGGAGAGGAAACGCGGGTACGATATTGCGTAGAACGTCCGGACGAGCTTGTCGCCGAGGTTCATCTCGCGCGAGGTGATTTTCAAGGCCGACGGCGCGATGATATCCGCGAAGTCGAGTCGCGCCGCCTCGTAGATGTCTTTCGGTAAAAACGGCGTCAGTTCCTGCTTTTTCGCGCCGCCAGTCAAGAAATCAAGGATACCCATATGCTTTTCTATCGCGATCCCGCAGGGAGCACACTTGCTATCGAAACCGGTTTCTCGAGCTCCCCCGGGTTCAATTCTTTATAGAGGAGCTCGATGATTTCCTCCGTCCCCAATACCGCGGTACGGATGCCGCAGCGGATGAGTCCCTGCTGGACGATGGCCATGCGTTGCTCAATCTGGGTGCGGTGTTCCTCAAACCCGATGTCCTTCCTTTCGCGCGCCGCGAGGTTGGTATCTCCGAAGAGGTGTTTCCCTATCGTTTCTTTGATGTCGAGTAAGGGGGGCGAGTACGGGACGACGACGAAAAAATGCTTCGACATGATGTTTGCGCGCTCAGTGAAAAGCTTGATGAAGTCGATGTATTCAGACACCTGGATGCGCATGAGATCGTCCGTCTGCGCCTTCAGCTGCTCCTCCAAGAGGGCGATGTAGGGGCGGATGTCGAGCTTCCGCGATTGCACGAAGAACTGTATCGTGAAGTCGAGCGAGTTCAGGAAATTCTGAAACTGAAAAATGGTCCCCGCCTGCTCGCCCTCGGATTTTAAGGCGAAGTTAATGGACGAAGCGAGCATCGTGCCCACCATCGTGCCGTCCTTGAGGACCATGATGCCGCCGCGAACCTCCTTGACGGGGACGAAATCCTGCGCCGCGGCGGTTTTCTTCGGTTTTGTTTCAGCCATGTCTATGCGCGCACCCTAAGCCCGTCAGGCTTCGATGCGCAATGTTCATTTTACACTGCAAAATATCCAAGAAGCACCACTGCTAAGGGACCCTTCTTCCCGGCGAACTCCCGATATTCTGGTTTTCATGCACGTCCAGGCTCCATGCGAGGTCCTTTATCTTCGAGCCGGTCGCGGCAGGGACGAGCTTCGACGGGTCTTCTTTCCGGGTTACGCTGTCGAGCGCTATCTCCTCGGGGGAGACGATTTTCGGCTTTTTCTTTTCCCAGATATACAGCTTCGTTCTCGTAAGGTAATTGAAAGCGGCCTCCAGGGTCAGGATAAACGGGCGGTCATTCACTTTCATGAATGCGAGTGCGAGACCGAGACCAGCGACCGGTGCGCCCACGATGACCGCGAGTATTTTCGGGAGAATGAGCCACATCGCGATCGCGAATCCCACTCCGCCGGCGACATAGACGAACTGAGTTCCCGTCAGGGGACCGAATATCTTATCCTCGACTTCGATGAATTGAGGGACCTGGAATCGCATGCCGCTCTTGTGTTCGCGCGTGAGCGCGTAGCGTAGTTATACCACTCGGGAACCCGAAAAGACCCCGCACCCTAGATGGACTCTCGGTACGGGTCGGGCTTCGATGGCCCTTTCGGCGGAGCATCCTTTGCAGATTCTTCCGTCGCTTTCTGATCGACAATGATTTCTTTCGGCTTCACAATAGTTCCCACCGTGAGCTTCTTTTCGGCGATGCTTTCCTTGGCAGGGGGCGGGGAAGGAGGTGTCCCTGGGAGAGGGATGACGCCCGCGCGTGCCTCGACGCCGCTCTCCGGGGGAGGTATTTCCACCGAGGCCGGCTCCGCGCCCGCCGTCGACGTATCCGGGGCGTCCTTCGCGGCGGCCGCCTCCTTTGCCGCCGCCTCTTCCCGCTCCGCCTTCTTCTTCTTGAATTCCGTGAGGAACACTTGGAGCTCCTCTTCCGCGGCTTTTCGTTCAGCTTCATTCTGCGCGAGAAGTCGTTCTATTTCCTTTTCGTCCGCCGCGAGGACTTCCGGATTATCATCGTCCTTCTGCTCGAGCTTCAGACGCTCCGCTTCGGCATGAAACTCCTCTTCCGACGGCTTCGGGCCGTGCTCCACTTCGTCCCACGGCTCTTCTTCGGTGATGTTTTCTTGGAGGCGCCGCCGAGCTTCCTTGAAGATTCTGTCGTTGATATCGGGGATGATCTCCCGCATCGTCGTATTCGAGATTTCCGGGAGCTCCTGATGGATGGCGGCCTCTATGCCGCTTTCCGGCTCCAAGCCGACGAGGGCGAGATTTGCGACATTCGATATGGCCGACATCTCCCAGATGGACAGTTTGTGTTTTTTCCGGAGGCCGAGGTATATCTCGGTGAGAGCGTCGGATTTCGCGAAGTCCGAAACGGGCTTCGGCAGTTTCTTCATCGCCTCGACGCGCTCTTCTTTGGTGTAGGTTTTCATAGATTTCTTTCAGTACTATAGCGCTACTTCACCGACCCCGTTTGCTCGTATTCTCGTATAAGAGCCTGCACCGCTGGCTTGCTGTTGTTGTCTTTTATCGCCTTGACGATTTGCGCGCGCCACTTTTTCGGTCTTTTCGCGAGGCCTAAGAGTATTGCCCGTACTTCATCCGCCTCTAATTCAGATGCGAGGTCGGGCGACATCAACACGTCTTCAGGAAGTCCCGCCATGCCTTCCACGGTCGAGTCGCCGTGGGCGGTCTTGATTGCCTCCCTCCTCGTTCCCTCGCCGGGCTTTGGTCCTTCTCGGACGACGCGGATTATTATTTGCTGCAGCCCTGATTGCGCTCTTGTCCTCCCGGTCTCCGAGGTTACTTCTTCTGCCGGAGCATATCCGGTCTTCTCTCTGAACTCCTCGGCCTCGCGAATCTGCGCAGCGCTCATACCCCCGGTCGCGGTCTGTCCGTCGAAGTTGTTTCTCATCCACGTGCGCGCGGTTTCCCTGCCCACGAGGTTGATGTTTTTGTCGAGGGTGGTGAGCCAGTTCTGGTCGCGATCCCCTTGCGCCGCGCGCTGGTGCACGGTTATGTTCTTTGCTATCCACTGGTTCCCGAGGTCTTCCTGGCGGACCTCGCGGTAGATTTCCTCCCCTGTCTTCCCGGCCATGTAGCGCCGAACGCGTTCGTCACCCGTTCGTACCTGCTCACGCAGGTAGTCGCGCGCCTGCCGTCGTTGATCGTCAGTAAGGTTCTTCGCCCGCCGCTCTCCATCTTTGAGCTTCCCGAGCGAATCAAGGACCATGGTCGCGGCCCACGCCTCAGCCCCGTCTTGGGTTCGTGCCAAGGTCGCTCGCGCCGAGGCCTCGGAGCGACTTCGCTGGTCTTTGTCCACGAGTCCTGCAAGTCTCGTGTTTGCCTCATAATCGTCTTCGCCGTCGCCTACCCCCGTTTCGTTACTTAAGCCAAGAACGCCGTAGTCCGCCATGTTGTACCCGGAGCGGTAGCGATATCGCCGAATGTTGCGCATCTTCCGCTTGATGGCGACGCTTATCCTCGGGTCGTCCTGAAGATCTTTGAGTTTCGATGAGAGCATCGCGTCTACGTATGCCTCGTTCGTTGGAAGGTCCTCCCACAAGACACCGAACTCTTTCAAATCCTCCGCGCTGTAAACGTTCCGGGTCTGGAAGTAGATTTTCGTGCGGAGCGCGTTGTGTTCCGGCGAAAATTGTTCGATGTCCGGAGTGTCATTCGGCAACGGGGTGCCATTCCGATCTTTGGTTATGGGCTTATCCGGATTGACCCACGTGTTCTTCCATCGGGATTGGACATTTCCGTTCGCGTCCTTGAAGTATTCCCTGTTTGACGCAATTTTGAGGCGTGCCTTGGCCTCGTCGGCGAGATCCTTCAATACCCTGCCGCGACTATCCACCATCTTGTTCCTGATGCCTTTCGCGTATTCTTTGTTTTCGACGATGGCTTTCATCTGGGCGGTTGACCACGCTTTCCCAAGCCGGGCGAGCGACTCCGGGTCCTCGTCGTACCAGTACTGGATCATCGTGGGATCGAGGTCCGCAAAAACACCCGATGATTCATCCCTGATGTGTCGTAGGCCCGACCTGTCCTGCTCCATCCGTTGTGCGAATTCGTATGGGGACTCATCCCACAAGTCAACCCCCCTCTCCTTCGCGACGATTGGCTTGCCGTCCACTCCGACCTTTACCGTTCCGTCGGGGTTCGTCTCATACTTGCTCTTGAATAAGAGTTTCCCTTTTTTCTTGTCGTAGGCGCGTTGACCATGCTGCGCGTCGACGACATTTCCGTCTTGGTCGCGGTACACCGCAGCCCCCGTCTTCTCATCAGCCACTTCCAACTCCTCTCCCATTCGCCCGATAATCTTGCCGCTCGCGTCCTTAAAGCCCCACCGGCCGTTTTCCAGTTCGCGCTTGCCGCCCGCGAGGGCAGCCTTGTCCAGGAGTTTCGTCGGCCTCCCCTGCTCGTCCAGAACGACCTTTCCGTCCGCGCCCACCCCGAAGAAAGCAAAATCATTTGTCTCGGCATTCCACCTGTAGCGTATGTTCTGGTCCGACACCTTGTCGTAGTCCACCGAGACGAGGCGTCCGGTGTGCGCTCCCTTCGCATCCACTGCGTCGTCGACGACGAGGTCATCGAGTGACGCTATCTGGTGTTCTTTGAGCTTCTTGCCATCCTTAGTGATGAATAGGTATGATCCGTCCGATTGCTGTTCGACTTTGTAGCGCGTCCCGCGGCGGTTCCGCTCATCGGCAACAAGGCCCGCTTGCCGCTCTTCGGCCGCTTCTCTTTGCCACAAGAGCCCGACCTCCTCGCGGAGCCCCGGCTTCTTCTTGCCGGTTTCTGCGTCCGTGTAAGTTTCGAGCCCGAGCTCCCGCTCGCGCCTCGCTCTGTACTCTTCCGGTGATTCACCCGATTTTCTTTTTCTTTTGTCGAATTCGCCTGGCTTGTCGAGTGCATGCTCCTTGTCGGGATTTTGAGTATCCTGGTCAAGCCGGTTTTCCAAGTCGTTGAGTTCTTTTTTCTTGCCCTCACCACGCTCAAGACGGTCTCTTTTTGCAACGCCTTCCGCGACTTTCTCTACCACGGCTTGCCGTGCGCGTCGCGCGGTCTTCGTTTCCTCGTACGACGTCACACCGAAGGGTTTTGCCGCTCGGACGGACTGTATACGGTCAGCGATGAAACGATCAGTGCCCTGAGCCGCGTCCTTGACGCGGCTCTTGACCCACTTATCGGCCCGTTCACCGAACTTGGGGGCCCCTATCCATTTCCCGAGTGTTTTAAGGCCCGTTGGCATCTCGGTCACGTACTCCCCCTTCTCGTTCACCTTCCCTCCGAGGAATTTCGGCAGTTTCCCTTGCCCGAGCCATGGCGCGATGCGTTTGTCGTACTGATATTTTGCCACTTCAGCTGTTGCCCCGCCGGTCAGCCTCCACGCGACTCCCATGATGGGCTTCTGCCAGTTGACGCTGTTCGGTGGCTACGCCATCTATT
>CAYHKM010000022.1:0-13026 GCA_964357285.1 uncultured Candidatus Saccharibacteria bacterium | reverse complement strand
GGGTTCACATAGAGGGTCCGGGCATCCTCGACCGCGATCGCGGCGACCTGGGGTATCTTCATGCGCGAGCCGTACACCTCGATCGAAACGCCGTCAAGGAGCGCGGGCGTCGCGCGGCCCGTCCGTATGCCCTGAAGCTCATGCGAGAACCATTCGGTTTTCTCAGCGGCGGCTTTCTTGAAAGTGTTGAGATCGTATGCCATGGGGAGATTGTAGCAAACGCTAAGGAAGCGGGCCTCGCCCGTAGAGCTATGACCGAGGGAGCGACACCGCGAGGTGCCCGAGGACCGCCTTCGCAGACGAGCCCTGCATCCGGAGATACCGCGTAGCGTCGAGGATGTCGCGGAGCACTCGTGCAGAGAGCTTCTCGTCCCGCGCGACCGTAAGAAGCCCACCCACAAAGGCGCGCACAGGAGTCCGGTCCTGGGTCTTCGAGATGTACCCGGTCATTTTCTCAACCACAGCAAGGCGCTCCGCATATCCCGCTTTGAGGAATCCCTCCGCTTCCTCGCGGGAGGCGGGATCTTCTTCCGCTTTCTCCCCGAGCGATACTGTGATGCAGCGCGAGCGCAAAGTCGGCAGCACATGTCCGGGTGCATCGACCGAGAAGAAAAAGCACGTTCTTCCGAGAGATTCCTCGACCGCTTTCAAGAGCGCGTTCTGCGCGGAATCATTCGCTCGGGAAAACGAAATGATGACGTACTTCCGCTCGCCCATCGGCCTTAATGCCGCGAACGTCAGGATGGCGTCCCGCACGTCATCCACCAAAAGTTCAGAGAACGAGAGCGCGAGGACGTCCGGGTTCCCTTTCGTTTGAACGCCGCGCGCCTCGAGAAGCGCAAGCGTTTCTACCTTTCCACGCTCAGCACCCCCCGCGACGAGATACGCGTGGTGAAGAACGCGTGTATGGTTGAGTTCCGAAATTCTCATATGCCTATGATAGCCCAGCCCCGCGCAAACCGGGAGGAGAACAAGCGAATCGGCGCGCCTTGACGGTGACTATCAGGATGACACTATTGATTCATGCCCGATGGAAGAAGGGGTTTGGAACCGAGGACAGGAGACGAGTCTTGGAAATGGGGTTATTGCTGTTCCGAAGGGCATGTGACCGACAGGAAATACCGCGGCACGGAATGCACCTACCCCGACAGAAGTAAGGCAAACGGGAAGTGCGGGGGCATAATCGCGTATCGGCAGTGCATTGCCTGAAACCTTGGTTCTACGCGCGCTTCGTGGTCATCGTCTTTTTGTAGACATCGAGGTGGTCGAGGGCGATGCCCGTCCCTTTCGCAACACAGAACTGTGGCTCCTCACCCATGACCGCACGGACACCCGTACGGCGGAACACCAACTCCGGCAGGTGCCGTAACTGCGAGGTGCCTCCGGTCATGATGATGCCTTTGTCAATGATGTCCGCCGCGAGCTCCGGCGGCGTCTCCTGAAGCACATTCCGTATCGCTTTCACCATCTCGCGGAGCTCGCGGTTTATCGCGCGCACTATCTCGTTCGTCGAAACGTTCGCGGTCCGTGGAAGCCCGGAAAGGAGGTCGCGCCCCTTGATGATCATCGAAAGCTCCTCTTCGACGGGAACGGCCGAGCCGATCTCTATCTTCACGTCCTCGGCGGTCTTATCGCCTATCGCGAGGTTGTAGGTTTTCTTGATGTAATCGGCTATCGCCTGGTCGATGCGGTTCCCCGCGCACTTGACCGACGTCGAGGCGACGATACCGCCTAGCGAGATGACCGCGACGTCTATCGTACCGCCGCCGATGTCCACTATCATGTGGCCTCTCGGCTCGTGGATGGGGATGCCCGCGCCTATCGCGGCGAGTATCGGCTCTTTAATGACGTAAGCGTTCCGCGCGCCCGCCTTCAAGGCCGCCTCGACGACGGCCCGACGCTCAGTCGAAGTGACACCCGCGGGAACGGAGACGATGACGTCGGGCTTGAAGAGGTTCCATGGCCCGAGCGCTTTCCTTATGTAGTGGCGGAGCATCGCCTCGGTCACGCGATAGTCAGCGATGACGCCGTCCTTCATCGGCCGGTACGCGATGATGGATTCGGGAGTGCGCCCTATCATCTCCTTCGCATCCGTTCCTATCGCGAGGATCTTCCGGTCGGAGGCGGAGACGGCGACCACCGAGGGCTCATTGAGGACGATGCCGATGCCGGGAACGAACACCAAGGTCGTCGTGGTGCCGAGGTCTATGCCGAGTTTGGGCGAGAAAAAGGACATGCGTATCTTTGTGTGGAGTGCAGTGTATAGCGGCCGCCAGATATTGGCTACCCGGCTCTACGGAGGGCTGAAAAACCGCCTACGCCGGACGCGCGACCCCGGGAACCCGCTTGATGGAGAGGCCGAGCGCGGCGAGTTTGTTCTCGACGCCCTCGTAGCCACGGTCGATGAGATGCACGTTCCCGATGGTGGATTGTCCCTTGGCGATAACGGCGGCGAGGACCAAGGCGAGGCCGGCCCGGATGTCGGGGCTGTCGACCGTTATCGCGGAAAGTGGGGTCTTCCCGGTCACCCTCGCGCGGTGCGGGCTTATGAGGGAAATGTTCGCGCCCATCTTCACAAGCTCCGTCGTGTACGCCAAGCGGCCATCGAAGATGCTCTCGACTACGACGGATTCCCCTTCCGCTTGCGTGAGGAGAACGGAGAACGGCGCCTGCGCATCAGTCGGGAAGCCGGGGTACTCGTGCGTCCGGACGTTCACGGGGAGGAGCTTCTCCGGCGCTGACAGAGTGATGGCGTCGCCCGAGATCGTAAGCGGCACGCCCATCGCCCACAGGGTCTGGATGAGCGCGTCCAAGTGTTGCGGCACGACGCCCTGAATGGTGAGGTCTTTCCCCGCCATGGCGCCCAAGGCGAGAAAACTCCCGGCTTCGATGCGGTCCGGGATGATGGAGAAGGGCTCCGGCGGAGGAGTGAGAGACGACGGATGGACGATGATGGTCGTCCCTCCGACGCCGTCTATCTTCGCGCCGCATGCTTTGAGGTACTCCGCGGTCGCGACGACCTCCGGCTCCATGGCGCAGTTCTTGAGGACGACAGGGGCCTTTGCGAAGGTCGCCGCCATCATCAAGGTCTCGGTACCGGTTACGGAAACGACGCGGAAGAATACCTCTCCGCCGGAAAGCCCTTTCGGAGCGGAAACGGTGTACGTGCCGCCTTCATGCGAGACCGCCGCGCCGAGCTGTTCGAATCCGGAGAGGAAAACGTCGATGGCACGCTCGCCGATGATGTCGCCCCCGGGATGCGGGAACGTCACCGACCCCATACGCGCGAGGATCGGGCCCGTGAGGACGATGGAAGCGCGCAAAGACTTCGCGAGCGCGGCATCGAAGACGGTCCCCGACATCCGTTTTGCGCTCACCGTGAGCGATGAGCCGCTCTTCGTTACGAACGCGCCTAATCCTTCGAGTAGCTTCCCCATGGCGTCCACGTCCGCGATGCCGGGGACGTTCTCGAACTTGCTTTCGCCTTCGATGAGGGCGGCGGCGGCCATCACTTTGAGGACGTGGTTCTTTGCCCCGGATATCTTCACGGTACCCGTAAGCCCCGGCTTTCCGGCAAGCCCTTCGACCACGAATGTATCCTGCTGCATGGGGCCATTGTAGTATATGCGCATGAGCGAGGGGCCTCCGGGAGCAGGCGCGCGGGAAGCGGCGAGCACAGTCAGGGCCGGGCGAGTAGGCGGCGTGCCTTCCTACATAAAAACGGCTTTCAGGTGGGCCATCGGCTTTGCAGCGCTCGCGCTCGGCGTCGCGGCCGTCACGTAAGTCCATCCATCCTCGTCATTGCGCATGGGACAATCGTTGAAGTCGCCGGACTGGCGAGTAAATGCCGGGAACTGATACCCTGAATCCATGTACACGGTTCGCGTGATGCCCATCTCTCGGGGAGTGTTCAAGGACTCCCTCACCTATTTCTCGAAAGAGCAATTCCCTGCGGGGAGCGTGGTCACGGCGTCTATCCGCGGGAAGCGTGTCCCGGGCCTAGTCATTGAATCGAACGACGCCCGGGACGAGAAACTCGACATACGGGCCGCCGAATATTCTTTAAAGAAACTTCCGTCCGGAACGAAGCCGCGGCGGATATTTTCCGAAGCGTTCGTGCGCACGGTAAAGGACGTGGCGCTCTGGCACAGCGTCTACGACGGCATGGCGATGGGGGCGCTAACCTCGCAGGTCATTCTCACCTCGGCAAGCCGCATCGTGGAAGCCCCACCCCCACGGCGTGAGGCGCCGACGGAAGAGGACGATGTGAAGGCCCGAGCTGATCTTCTTATCCTCCAAGCGGAGCGGGGTGAGCGCGTTCGGACCTATCGGAATCTTGCGCGCGAGGCTTTCGCGCGCTCGCTTTCGGTGCTCATCGTGACCCCCACCATCATCGAGGCGGAAACGCTTGCGGAAGAGCTTTCTCGTGGCATCGAGGAGAGGGTCATCCTCCTCACTGGAGAGCTCACGAAACGGAAACTCATCAGCGGATGGAACCGGGCCGTATCGTCGATGGAGCCGGTCCTCATCGTGGGGACGCCTTTTACGCTCTCGCTCCCGCGCCCCGACCTCGACGCTATCGTCGTCGAGCGCGAAAGCGCGCGCTCGTACCGGAAGCTCGAGCGGCCGTACCTCGACGTGCGGCACGCCGCGCATCGCCTTTCGCGCTACACCGGCGCGCGGCTCGTGTATGCGGACTTCCCGTTGCGTGTCGAGACACGCTACCTCGTGGACGCCTCAAGGGCGGAGGAACTTTCGCGCTCCCAACTCCGGCCCACCGGCACTGTGGAGGTGCGCGTCGTTGACGCCCGCAGAGGCGAAGAGGTTAGGAAAGCCAAACGGGCTTTCTCGACCATTTCCGACGGTACAAAAAAAGAGATAGCGGCGGAAGTCGCCCGCGGCGGCAGGGTTCTCGTGTTCGCGGCACGACGCGGCATCGCTCCCATGACGGTCTGCAACGACTGCGGCACTCCTGTCGCGGACCCCGCGTCGGGGACCCCGATGGTCCTCCACAAGACCACCGAAGGGAACGTGTTCCTCTCGCACCGCTCCGGCGCCATCATCCCGGCCAACATTTCCTGTCGGGTGTGCGGCGGATGGAACCTTGTGACGCTGGGCATCGGCATCGACCGCGTGGAAGATGAGCTCCGGAAGGGGTTCCCCGGACTGCGGGTCGTTCCGATAACCGCCGACACCGCGCCGACCCACAGGGCGGCGAAGAAGGCGGCGAAAGAGTTCTTCGGCACTGCCGGCGCTATCCTCGTCGGAACGGAGCGCATGCTCCCCTACGCGTCAGCGCCCGTAGAGCTCTCCGTTGTCGCCTCGATCGACAGCGTGCTGTCCCTGCCGGCGTGGCGCGCCCATGAACACGCGCTTTCCATACTCTTTTACCTCCGGGAGCGGACGGAGCGCACGCTCATCGTCGAGACACGGGAGCCGGAGCACCTCGTCATGCGAACCCTTTCTTCGGGAAACCCGAGCGAGTTTTATCGGGCCGACATCGCCGAGCGCGAGCGTTATGGATATCCTCCGTTCGCCGTCTTCATCGGGCTCTCCTTTCGCGGAACGCCAGCCGCGGTCGAAAAGCTCCGGCTCCTCGTGAAAGAATCGTTCTCCGATCTCGACCTCGTGGGGCCGATGCCGGCGGAGCAGATAGCGAAATCCGAATGGTTATCCCGCGCCGTCATCCGCATCCCGCGCGGTGCGTGGCCGGACTCCGGGATCGTGGAGCGTCTTAAGGCGCTTCCGTCCGACGTCGAGATAACGATAGATCCGGATGAGATAGTTTAGAAAAATAAGGAGTGCAGACGACCATATTTTTCTTAACCCCGTACCACAATTCACCATGACATCAGTTACCGATAACATTTCTTTTAATGCATCGTAGGAAAGACGTCACCGAGCCGTGTTGTTTGGGTTGTGGTACGGGGTCAAAGATTTGTTAAACTCACTCATGTTCGTTAAGCAAATCTAAGATGATTGATCCTATCGTCGTGAAAGGAACGCCCGTCCTCCGCAAGAAATCCAAGGAGGTGCCCCATGAGCTCTTCGGCACGACGGAGCTCAAGGACATCGTGCGGCGGATGTCGGCGTCCTTGCGCGCGACCGAGCACGGTGTCGCGATAGCCGCGCCACAGATCGGCATTCCCTATCGCCTATTCGTGGTCCGGGGATTCGTCATCGCCGAAAAGCTGCGCGAAGACAAGGACGCCGACAAGGAGAAAGACCTGCCATTCGTGAACCCGAAAATCGTAAAGCGCTCACGGAAGAAGGAGCTCGTGGAAGAAGCCTGCCTCTCGGTCCCCGGGCACGCCGGCATCATCAAGCGATCCCTTCAGGCGAGCGTACGCGCCTATGGCCTCGAGGGCACCCGCTTCGAGCGGGGTGCCTCGGGTTTGCTCGCCCAGATATTCCAACACGAGTGCGACCACCTGGACGGCATCCTCTATGTCGATAAAGCGGACAAGGTGTTCGAGGTGAAGCCGAAAGCGCATGACGAAAAAGAGCAAAAAGCATGACTGGAACATAGCCTTCTTCGGGACTCCGCGATTCGCGGTCTCCGTTCTCGAAGAGCTCAAGGCGGCAGGCATCGTGCCGTCGCTTGTCGTGACCCAACCCGATAAGCCCAAAGGCCGGGGCCTCGCGCTCGCCGAATCAGCCGTGAAAAGCTGGGCCCGGGAGAAAGGCGTCGCCTCTCTCGAACCGGCGACGCTCGACGCGAGGGACCCGCAGACGGAACTCCTGTGGAACAGCGACTGGGATCTCTTCGTGATTGTCGCGTACGGAAAACTCCTCCCGCCGGACATCCTGAAGCTTCCGCGGAAAGGCACCCTTAACGTGCATCCGTCCTTGCTTCCCCGCTTCAGGGGTCCGTCGCCCATCGAAAGCCAGATACTCGCGGACGAGCGTGAGACTGGCGTTTCCATCATGCTCGTCGACGAGGAGCTCGACCACGGACCCGTCCTCGCGCAAGCGAGCATCACGCCCGAAGAGTGGCCGCTTCGCGCCTCCATGCTCGAGGAGATGCTCGCGCGCGCGGGCGGCGAACTCCTTGCGGAAGTGATACCCGCATGGGACGCGGAAGAGTTTCCCGCCGAGCCGCAGGAGCATGCGAGAGCGACCTTCACGAAAAAAATAACAAAAGAGGACGGCCTTCTTGACCTCTCGAACGATGGCTACGCGAACTATCTCAAGTTCTGCGCGTACGACGAGTGGCCGGGGACGTATTTCTTCCTACGGAAGGACGGCGAGGATGTGCGGGTGAAAATCGCTGACGCGAAGTATGAAAACGGGACGTTCACGCCGACCCGCGTCGTCCCCGAAGGGAAAAAGGAAGTCTCCTACGAGGACTTCGTACGGGGTTCAAGCTCCTCCTCCTAATTTCCTGAAAAATTCCTTCACCTGCGCCGCGCCCTGGCGGACAAGGTCGCGGTGCTTGGTGCGCGCCTTCCGAAGGGCCCGCCTCGCTTCGGCGACAGCTTCATCAACCGCGGCGTGGAGGGTCACCCGCTTCGCCTCCGCGCGTACGAAACCACCCGCGACAGAGATATTGAGCTCCGCGCGGTAGACGTCGCCATCGCGCGAATCCGCGATGGACTCAACCTCGACTTCAGCGAGCGCCGACGTGTCGGAGGCGTCGAGGAGCTTTGAGAGCTTGCCGACCTTTTCGGCGATGAACGAGCGGAGTTCCTCCGTGAGAACGACGGCTCCGGTCGTCTTTATCTTGATGGGAAGATCAGACGTCATTGTTTCTCGATGTATCGATACTGCGTGGTAAAATCAGGGAAGTAACTAGCGAGCTCGCTTGTATCGGCCCATGAGCTCCGCTTCCGCGATTATGTCGCTCTCGATGGCCGCGAGGACTTCGCTTTTCGTCGGCGCCTTCACGAAGTTCAAAACGCCCTTGAGCGCGTAGAGCCGGAAGAAGTAGCGGTGTTCGCGAGGCTCATACTGCGGCGGAGGGCACGGCCCCGCATACTTCGGCTCGCCCGCACCATTCAACCCCGCAGCTCCGGCTAAGGCGCCTTCGGGTATCTCTTTCGTCTCTGGCGGGATGCCGTACAGGATCCAGTGGTCGAAGACGCCGTCGGGCTTCAATGCTTTCGGCACATCCGGGTCGTCCATGATGAGGACGAGTGATCCTGCGCCTTCGGGGACGCCGGAGATGACGAGGGGCGGACTCACGCTGTCGCCGTCGCAGGTGTACTGCGGGGGGATGGGGGCGCCCGCGCCGAAGGCGGGACTCGTGAGTGTCATGGGCGAGTTCATAGCTCCGGGCTTGCCTGTGGGCGCCGTATCCCCGGTTGCGAGGAAGTAGGCGACGCCAAGGATGATGAGGATTGCGATGCCGGCGACGATAGGCGATATCCTCATCGTGGATATGGTAGCACGCTGAAAATACGCTCACGCTGGGCCGTATCGCACCTTTCTATCCACTTTTCTCCCCATCCCCCGGGGCGACCTTGCTATACTTCCCCTAAGCGGGGCATTTAGCACCCTTACCTTTAAGATAAGCAACTAAGCGACATGGCAAAAGCGAATTCCGCATTTATGAAGCCGATGAACCTCTCGGCCGATCTCGAGGCGGTCGTCGGTAAGGGCCCGATGCCGCGCTCGGAAGTGGTGAAAGCCTTGTGGGTCTACATCAAGAAGAACGGGCTTCAGGACCAGGTGAACAAGCGGAACATTAACGGGGACGACAAGCTCAAGAAAGTGTTCGACGGCAAGGGCACCGTCTCGATGTTCGAGATGACGAAGCTCGTCTCGAAGCATCTCTCGTAGTCTCATTCAACCCCCTATCACTTTCGGAAGAAAGTAATAGGGGGTTTTTCGTTTCAGGCGAGAAGAGCGAGAAGTTCGCGAATGTCCGCGATGAATGCGTCCGGTTCGGGCTCGTGAAGCTCGTCCGTGTGGAATCCGTAGGTGGCGCGGACCGTCTTCGTGCCGGCGTTCTTCCCGGCGGCAACGTCGACGGATGAATCCCCCACCATGACAGCGTTTTCTGCGGAGACGCTCATACGGGAGAGCGTCGCATGGATGTGGTCCGGATGCGGCTTCGGATTCGGGACCTCGTCCGCACACACGACGGTCGCCATGAACCGCATGAGATCCGCGGCCGCAAGCGTCGGCACGGCGGTTCCCGAGCGGCGGTTCGTGACGCCCCCCAATACCATCCCGCGCTCTGAAAGCGCTGCAAGCGTTTCCGCGACTCCCGGAAAGGGCACGGAAAGGGCGAGGTTCCGCTTTTGAAATTCATGATGCTCTTTCATGAGCGCCGAGACGTCGACCTCTTTTTCACCTGCAAGCATCCGATAGAATCCGTCCAAAGGAGTCCCCACCGCGCGCGCAATCTCGGTGCGCGGTGGCACGGGCAGCTTGAACGCGCCGAGCGTATGCTCGGCCGCGCGGAAGATGTACTCGCGTGTATCGAGGAGCGTACCATCAACGTCGAAGAGGACGGCCCGCACACCAGTGAACGCTTGCATCGGGGTACGATACCGCGCGTCCAGGAAAAATGAAACAGAGAAAATAAAAACCCGCGCGCCCTTCATGGGCGCGCGGGTCCGGAAGTTTCCTTCCCTAGGAGAGAGCGGTCTCAAGCATCCGCGCGGTCACTTTGTACGGGTCCATGTTCGCCGCGGGTCTTCGGTCCTCGAGGTACCCCTTCTTCGCGTTCGCGGTGAAGACGGGAATCCTGATCGAGGCGCCACGGTCGGAAACTCCGTAGCGGAACTCATCGATGGAGCAGGTCTCGTGCTTTCCGGTAAGACGGAGCGCGTTGTCGGCGCCATAGACCTTGATGTGCTCTTTGTGTTTCTTACCGAACTTCTTGCAGACCTCTTCGATAACTTTGAGGCCTCCTTCAGAGCGCATCCGCTTCGTCGAGAAGTTGGAGTGCGCTCCGGCGCCGTTCCAGTCGCCTGTGACGGGCTTCGGCGCTAACGATACGACGATGCCGTGTTCCTCGCCGAGGCGGTGGAGAAGCCACCGCGCGAGCCAGATCTCGTCGGAAACCTCCAAGGGCCCCAAGGGGCCGACTTGGAATTCCCATTGCCCTGGCATGACTTCGGCGTTTATGCCGGAGACCTTTATTCCCGCCTCAAGGCACGCGTCGAGATGTTCCTCGACGAGGTCGCGCCCGAATACCTTACCTGCGCCAACCCCGCAGTAGTAGGGCCCCTGGGGACCGGGGTAACCGCCCTCGGGAAAGCCCAAAGGCCAGTTGCTTGTATCGAAAAGCGTGTATTCCTGCTCGATGCCGAACCATGCTTCTTCGTCAGCATATTTCCGGGCGACGTCTCGAAGGTGCGCTCGCGCGTTCGAAGAATGCGGTTTTCCTTTTGGGTCCATAACCTCGCACATGACGAGAACGTCGCCCTCGCCGCGCAAGGGGTCGCGCTTCACCATGACGGGCTTCAGGAGACAGTCGCTCGAGAATCCTTTCGCTTGTTCGGTCGAAGAGCCGTCGAAGTCCCAACCGGGAAGGTCCTGAAGTTCGGTTACGGGTCCATCGAGTAACTTCGTTTTTGAACGAAGGTTCGGCGTTGGCGTGTATCCGTCGAGCCAGATATATTCAGCTCGTATGGCCATAAGAAAATCGTAGGGTTAGCTGGTAACGGTGCAGTATACGCCGCGGCGCTCGGAAAACAAAAAACGGACGAGTCGGGACGGCTGTGGATTTCTTTTCAGACGCGTTTTGGGCGCCTTCGTAAGGATGTTTGACAGTCTACTATTTTTATGGTAGAATACAAAACGCGCAAAGCGCAGTATAGATAGGTATGACAGAGTTCGCCGACAGGCTCTTCGGAAAGCGCCCCGGCGAGAGAGAAGCTCGCCGCCCGCGTTCGCATATCACGCGTGAACTCGGACTCGATATCCCCCAAGGAAAAATTGATGGCGGCCTCGCGCGCGTGCTTGAAGGACGTCCTCCGCATGATCCAAAAGCACCGCGCTCTCTCGAAGAATTGATTGGCGGGAAGGGCACGACCTTCGATGCATCACATGGCAACCATCCACGCCGTCGTGCGCATGATCATGTGCATTCGCACGACCACGGGGACGCAAAACCCCTTCCCGCTTCGTTCAAGCCTGAACGGACCCTTACGGATGAAGAACGCAGAATAAAACGGGACGAGGGACTCAGATGGGCAGGATACGCGGCTGCTGCTTTCGCACTTGATGCCGTGTTCCATATCGCGGTGCCAGGCCCCGTTGATGATGTGCTCATCCACGGACTCGCGCTTATCATCGCCGCACAGAGCGCGCGCGGTTTCAACGCGTATTGGCGAGGATATGAAACGCACGGAAAAAATGTTGACCTAAACGCTCTCGGCAACGAATTGAAAGAGCTGTGGAAGACGCGCAAGAGCATTACCGGGTTCATCCGTGCGGCGATACCTGTCGTTGAACGGCACGTTCCCCAACAGGGAGTCAGAAAAATCTATCGCGGTGAAGGATATCCAGTCTCATCGGTCACCTACGCGACCGAAAACCTGGTGTATGGCCACTACAGCGAAGATTCGGGGCCCATGAAGGACGGGCGAAAACGTCTTATGTCTCTCGGTGTGCTTGCAGGCACCGCGTTCACCTATACCGTTGGCAATGCACTCCGTTGGGGGATCATGAAAAACTTTCACGATGTCGGGAATGTCGTGCACACGAAAATATTGCACGGGATAAAAAACGACAATGTACGTTTCTGGGTCGGGGTACCGTTCGTTCTCGTTGGCGGCGTTTTGATGGCAATACCCTACGCCACGGCCGGACTGATCGAGGGCGTGTGGCGATACGGATGGGAGCTTGGCGAAGGTCTGTTGAGCTGGAATAAGAAAACAAAAATAAATGAAGCCCGTCAGACCTAGGTGATGAGGTTTTGGACGAATTGCTCCGTGGGCTCGCGCCACCCCATGGAAAGCGCGACTTCCCTCGCCTTCGCGCGTGAGAGCTTCAAGGCCCGCATGCATGCGTCTTTGAGATCATTCGAAACGATGCCATTCACTCCCTCTTTTACGACGGTGCTCGCCGCCTGCGAAGGAACCGCCGCAACCGGAACGCCGCACGCGTTCGCCTCGAGCATCACAAGCCCGAAGGTGTCGGTCACTGATGGAAACACGAACACGTCCGCCGCGGCGACGTAGCGCGCGAGCTCAGGGCCGAACTTGTAGCCCGTGAAAACCACCTTTGGATACTTACGTTCAAGGCCGGCCCGCGCCGGGCCATCGCCGACGACGTACTTCGTGCCCGGAAGGTCGAGTTTCAAGAACCCCTCGATGTTCTTCTCGACCGCGACGCGGCCCATGTACATGAAAACGGGCTTCTCCTCTTTGAGGGGCATCGGGTCGTCCGGCTTGAACATGTCCGTGTCGACGCCGCGATGCCAGAGGACGACTTTCTTGAACCCATGCTCTTCGAGCTCTTTCTTCAGGATGTCGTTCGACACCATGATGTGGACGCCCGCGCCATGGAACCATTTTAGGAACGCATAAGTCCATCCTTCAGGTATGCCGGTCCGCACGTGGACGTATTCCGGGAACCGAGTGTGATAGGCAGTCGAGAAACGGATCTTCCGCTTGAGGCAGTAGCCGCGGGCAGCCATGCCCAAAGGCCCCTCAACCGCGATGTGGATGGCGCCCGGCTTGAAGTCGTCGAGCATCTTCGTAAGCGCTCCCCCCGGGAACAAGGCGAGCTTTATCTCCGGGTACCCCGGCATCGGCAGTGTGAATTTGAAACTCGAGGGTCCAATCACGAGGACGGCGTGGCCCATCTTCTCGAGCTCCTTCCGGGTGGCATCGATCGAGGTCGCGACCCCCGAGACGTGCGGGAACCACGCATCGGTGACGATGGCGATGCGGAGCGGTTTTTTTGAAATGTCGTTCCCGACAGGCATGAAAAGCGGCTCAAAAAGTATAGCACCCGCGGACGGGCGCCTGCCGAGGAGATACGTGTCTCTACATAGACCCCTTTGCTCCGGCGGTAGGACTCGAACCTACAACCAACTCCTTACACTGTTTCCCTTAGTTTCCTAAA
>CAYHKM010000021.1:0-13308 GCA_964357285.1 uncultured Candidatus Saccharibacteria bacterium | reverse complement strand
GAGGGCTTCAGGTCCTTGAGGTAGCGGGTCATGCCGGAGCCGGAGAGCTGGAAGACGCCCTCGGTCTCGCCGCGCGTGAGCATCGAGAAGACCGCGTCGTCCTCGAGGGGAACGTGCTCGATATCAACCGTCTCGCCGGTCCGTTCCTTCACGCGCTCGACCGCGCTTCCAAGGACGGAGAGGACCGTAAGTCCCAAGAAGTCGAACTTCAAAAGTCCCACGCCGCCGTACTCGTCCGAAAGGGAGTACATGTCGTACTGGGTGATGACGAAGTTCCCGGACGGGTCGTACTGGATGGGCGCGAAATTCGTGACCGATGACGGCGCGATGACGACGCCCGCGGCATGGACAGAGATGTGCCGGGCGTTCCCTTCGATTCGGCGCGCGGCAGTGAGGATTATCTCGGCGTCCTCGTCGGACTGGTAGAGCTTCTTCAGGTCCTCCTCGATCTCGAGCGCTCGCTCGATGGTCATGGGGAACCCTTGGGAACCGAAGGGGATAAGCTTCGCAATGCGGTCGCCGACCCCGTACGGATAGCCCATCGCGCGCGCGACGTCACGCACCGCCGCGCGCGCCATCATGGTTCCGAAGGTGCCGATCTGCGCCACACGATCTTCGCCGTACTTTTTCTTCGCGTACCGGACCATCTCGTCGCGGCGGTTGTCCGCGATGTCCATGTCGATGTCCGGCGCTTTCGGCCGCAGGGGATTCAAGAACCGTTCGAACGGAAGCCGGTACTCGATGGGGTTGATGTTCGTGATGCCTGTCGCATAGGACACGATGGACCCTGCGGCGGAACCACGGGTCGTCGTGAGGATGCCCGCGTCGCGCGCATGCGCGAGGAGGTCCGCAACGACGAGAAAGTAGGGCGCGAAGCGCTTTCCGTTGATGATGCCGAGCTCGTAGCGGAGGCGCTCCTCGGCCGCCTTGTCCGTGAGTCCGAGGCGCGCGAGGCCCGCAGTCGCGAGCTTCTCAAGCTCTCCTTCCGCCGTCGCTCCCTTCGAGAGCGGGTACTCGGGGAATATCCATGAGCCCAGGGGGAGCTTCACGCTTGCTCGGGACACTATCTCTTCCATCGCGGCGATTGCCTCCGGGAATTCCCGATACCGCTCCTCTAGGGTCGCAGGGGAGGCGAACGCGCGGTCGTTCCCGTCCGCAGCCGCGGACGGATTCGCGATCCTCCGCACGATGTCCCGGCTCTCCCGGTCGTCGGGTTTCAAGTAATACGTGCCGTCACCGGATACGAGCGGGAGCCCCAAAGCTTTCGCGACCCCGGCGGTCCGGAGCTGACCCTCCCGCCCGCCGTTCCAGCCGAGCCGCGCGTAGACGGATGTTTCGCCCACCGCGCGCCGGAGTTCTTCGACGAGAGCGCCGGAAGCGCGTCCGACGAGCGCGGTCTCGGGAAGAAGGGCGATCAAGCCGAGGCCGTTCTCCGCGAGATTGTCATACCCCACGCGCGGCCCCTCGGGATGTTCAAGGTGCGCGCGCGATACCAACTTCAGGAGATTCTTGTACCCCGTCTCGTTTTCCGCAAGGAATATCGCATGACCCTCGACTCCACTCACTCCCATGTCCGCATCCACCCCGAGAATGGGCTTCACGCCCGCCTTCTCGCAGGCCTTGTAAAACTCGATGGCGCCGTAGAGGTTATTGCGGTCGGTGAGAGCCAAGGCCGGCATGCCGTAATTTGCCGCCGCTTTCACCAGGGGCTCTATCTGCGGCAGGCCGTCGAGGAGCGAGTAGTGGCTATGTGCGGATAAGTGTGAGAAGTCTGACACCCACGGATTATAATGACTGAAATGAATGCCCGCTACCACCAGAGCTTTCGAGGGCCGCGCAAAAGCCCTGCTTTTGCATGGCCGAGAATGCAAATGGTGGGAAGGCCCCCTTACTTGGTCGGAATTGATGAAGCGGGGCGGGGGCCACTCGCGGGTCCGGTCGCGGTGTGTGCGGTTTCGGTGAGTGAAGGGTTCAACGTGCGGCGCGCGTTCGAGGGGCTCGCGGACTCGAAACTTATGTCTCCGGCCGCACGGGAGCGCGTGTTCGCGCGGGCTCTCGAATTCAGCCAGGCTGGCGTCATTCGGTTCGCGGTGTCCTTCGCGGATGCGCGCACCATCGATGCCCGCGGGATTGTGCAGGCCGTCCAAGGGGCGCTGAACGCGTGTCTCGTCGACCTTTCGCTCCCGGCCGAGCGGACGCGGGTCTTTCTGGACGGACTTCTCCGGGCCCCGGCCGCATACGTACAGAAAACCGTAATCGGCGGGGACGCATTGGTCCCGGTCATATCGCTCGCCTCTGTCATCGCGAAAGTCTCACGCGACGCGGCCATGGTCGACCTTGCACGCGAATACCCCCGCTACGGCTTGGAACTCCACAAAGGTTACGGCACGAAAGCGCACATCGCCGCCCTCCGCGCTTTCGGCCCGTCACCCGTCCACCGCCGCTCGTTTCTCTCACGGATACTCGCTCCGGGGTAGGATGTTCGGTATGGCGGACGAACCCCAGAGTCACGCGGCAGGGAATCAACCCGCTTCCTCATCGCCGGATTCAGTTAGAGCCGACGGCTCTCCGGTTGATCAGGAACTTGCCCGGCGCGTCACTGCTCTTTATGAGAGGGTAGACCAGATGCTTAAAGATGTTGCTAGTGAGGATCGTGGCGAAATCGAACAGAACCTCATGGAAGCCATTGCCGCGGACCTCCTTGCCCGTCTCAGCGACCAGCTTTCCGATAATCAGAAAAAGCAATTCGCCGCAATGGAAAAAGCGACCGGTGGCAAACACGATCTGAACAATATCGCCGCGTTCTTCCAAAGCTCTTTCCCACGTGAGGTGATAGTCAAGCATTTAGTCGAAGCGACCGACGAGGTGTTGCAAGAGTTTTCCGATGTCATGCTTGAGGACAGGCCTGAATTCTTGAAGTAAACCGCTCATGTCGTCCCGAAGCTGGGGATGCTTGCGAATGGAGGGGCTCTTTCGCGTGTATTTGACGTATACGAATGTATATGGTATAATATTATTTAAATGACCGAATCCCGCTCATCGCCCGAGATTAAGGACGATAAGACAGTCGCACACGAGGCGTACATGTATGCCTATGAAGCCCTCGTAGGAGCCGTAAACTCTCGGATACTCACTTTATACCGCGACCTTCGTAACAGCCAACTCGCATTTAGGCGCAAAAAGGCGGAAACGCTGAAAAATATCGTCGGTAATCTCGACGATTTTGATGACCGGTGGCTCGGGGGGTATGGACCCCTTGTGCTCAAGAGTGGCGGAGACAGCATTAGTCTCGATGTTTCCTATCCCGAGGCTTTGGGTAAAGCGTTTAAGGAATGGAGAAATACTGGTAATGCATATCTCACGCTCGAACACGGTCAACGGCCGGGGCTCAGGAGCAAAAACCGAAAGGGGTATAACGAGCGTCTCGCGGGCGATTGGTCAATAGAGAGAAAAAATCTGATAACGCGGATACGGGCGTGTTTTGGTCCGGCCGAAGCTTCGCAACCTGCTGTTCCGAAGGAGCCGGAGCCACAGCCGGCAACGCCAGAGCCCAAGAAACAGGATGGAACTCCGGCAGCCGGTGTCGAAGCGAAGCCCGCACCTCGCTCTCCCCACAAGCCGACGCTCGCTGAAACCGCAGCGGATTCGCCAGAAAAAACTGCCTACAGGGGGGCCCTCGCGGCGTTCATCGCTACCGCACAGCAGGAAATCAAAGACTGCTATGACCGCTTCCTTCTTATCGAAAATAAGGAAGTTTCTCGCCAAAAGGTAACCCAGCTGAAAGATGTTGTTGCGACATTCGCGCGGTTCAAACATTTCTCCGAGCCAGCTCCCGGGCGCACCAGACTCGTACTTCTTGGAACCTCGGACAAGATTTCCATCGATCTTCCTGACAAGGGGGCTCGTTATCACGGCGCCCACGCCACGTACCTGAATACGTTCGAGGCGCTCATGAAGAAGGAGTATCCGAAGGAATGGAAGAACCGGCGTAGGCACGACTTGTCTGAAGAGGTGAGTTTTGATATTGCACCTACCATCAGAACGACGCTCGGAGCCGCTCCGGAATCGCAAGATCTGAGCGCCGACACAGGCGGCGTACAGCTGGTGTACGGCGTCAGAGGCCTCGGTCTCTTGCCTGACAACTACGAGACGCTTGATAATCGCGGCAAGAAACTCGAGCGCGAGAAAATCAAACGGCAGTTATTCGAGATCGCGCTCGAGAAGTATATTCTCATGCACGG
Organism: uncultured Candidatus Saccharibacteria bacterium; assembly: GCA_964357285.1. GTDB lineage: Bacteria > Patescibacteriota > Minisyncoccia > Phycocordibacterales > Phycocordibacteraceae > Phycocordibacter. The sequence continues at coordinate 9,067 of CAYHKM010000021.1, read as the reverse complement.
CACTGTTGGGCCGGAAACGGAGGCGCCGTGGTTTGCCGCGAGGAACGCCTATCTCACCTTCGTGTTCCACATGGAGGGAAGAGAAGCGGCGCGCACCGCGGAAGGCGAACTCGCCGCATGGATTTCTAACGAGATACGGGACAGGCGGTGGAAAGACAAACACCCGCGCTTTATCTATGGTGCTCTGCAGGCCGCTCGGAATTCGGTCAGGGGAATGATGTATGCGGCCGGGACTGCTGCCGGTGGAACAGTCGCCTGGGCGTTCGGCAAGCTGGCCTCTTACTCTATGGGAGTCGCGCTTTGGCTCCCTATCTACCATCTCACATATGATTTTTTACTGTGGATCACGGGGCATAACCAGAACGAGAAGGATGCGCAAAATATGGGGCAAAGCTGGGAGCGGTTCAAAGATTCTAAGAAAGAGAGGTCCAAGTGGATCCGCAGGAAGTATTTGAAAATAGCGGCAGGCACACTCGCGTCGGCCATTTCTGCAGGTACTGCGATTGCACTGGATCAATCGGGCTTCAATGCCTTTGTTGGCGGCGCAGTAAGCGAGTGGCTGGATACGCTCAGCAAAAACGGCGTCTATGCCACCGTCGTTGCGCCAATTGTCGGCCGCGCGGGTTCGCTTATCGAAAGCATTCAGAATTGCTTTAACGCCACTACCCCGTCTCCTTCCGGCGCTGTCGAAGCAACTCCAACGAGCGGGCCTCCTGCGTCGCCGGAGGCTCCGAGCGGACCAGCGGGTGGTGAGTCAAGCTCCGGCGGCTCCGAAGCAGGAGCCGGCTCTGGAGCCGAAGCGGCCGGTACCGCAGCCGGCGGCTGGCCCGTCGAAATTCCGATAAAACCGGACGGAGGCGAAGGCTTTACGCAGCTCCTCCAAGGGCTTCAAGGGAGCGGGCCGGTGCCCGAGTGGCTCCGCGGCATTGGTGGTTCGCCTGAAGCGTGGCAAGCGTGGGCCACGGCGCAGGGGCTTATGGATTCGAGCGGGAGCACTTTTTTATATGCGTCCGACACGTTCCACTGGGCATCTGATGGTTCGCTTATGATAGATACGGGCGGAGGCCACTTCGAAACCGCCATCGACAAAGACGGAGTCGTGCAACAGATTCTCAGATCGCGAGCGAAAGTGTAGCGAACCGAAGGATGGCCGTGGTGTAGAATACCGACATGGCAGGCGAGCCCCAGGGCACTGGCGCGGGAGGAAACGACCAAGCCAACCGCATCGTCGACCTTTACAAGGGAGTCGATGAATACTTGGATTCGCTTCGGATACCGGACGATGAGCGAAAGGAGGTCGAGAGGAACCTCATGGAAGCGATCGCCGCCGACCTTTTAACGAGGCTCGGCCAGAGACTCTCCGAAGAAGAGCGCCAGGCGCTTGCCGCGAGCGGCCAGGTTCCCGGCACCAACGAACCCGATCTCCAGGCCGTCGCAGCATTTTTTCGCGGTCGCTTCACCGAGGAGGAACTCATTCGGACCTTAGGGGAGTCGACCGAGAGCGTTCTTACAGAATTTGCCGAGACTTTGGAGGGGAGGGGATAGCACCGGCTGAAACTCGAGTCCAGTCGTTTTGATGAGGGTTGCTGTGCGGGCGCAGAGCTTGACTTTTATTTTTTTATGTTATATAGTACGACCTGTATTAATCTGATATACCATGGGCGAACAAGAAGTCATAAAGAGCTATCCGCAAATATTGCGCGACAGAGCTGACATTGATAGAGGCCCTCTCTCGCGAAAAGAAGTTGCCGCACTCGGTGGAGGTGGAGTTGCGCTTACCGCGCTTGGCGTCGCCCTCCAGGCGACGGGTGTCGCCGCACTCGCGACTATTGGCACGGCACTCATTGCCGCTGCAGCGATCGGCGTCGTGGCCTACGTAGGCTTCAAACTCGTGCGGCACGCGATCCGGGTCCGTCGACATTATCAGGAAAGTTTGGACACGATAGAGACTGACATGCGCGAACCCGGGATGAAACGCGTCAACTGAATTTCTTTACTTTTTCCGTTCCCTTTGCTACATTTCCCGTCATGGTCAACCGAATGCGTTCAACCCGGTCCCACACCGGGAACCGCCGCGCTCATCACGCGCTCGACGCGACGCGGCTTACGGTCGCGAAGGACGGCTCGGCCCACCCGCGCCACCGAGCGCTTCTTGATGGCACACAGTACCGCGGGCGCTCGGTCATGGACCTCGGCGCAAAACGCGTCGCCCGAAGGCAAAAAGCCGCAAAACGCGACCAACAAGAATCCCGCACTCCGGAAGAAAAGCCAGCGGCAGAAGAAAAGAAGTCATAACGTCCCGCTCGGAAACGGGCGGGTTTTTCTTGTTGACAAACATTTTTTTAGTAGTACACTATCCACTAAGCCAGCCCCTCCTTAGAGTGAAGAGACTGACTTCTTAAGGGCTCTAACTAAAATGTATGGCAGTACCTGACGACGGGAATGCTGAAGCTAGGGGAGCGAGGCGCGGGTCGCTTCTCGCCTTACTGGCGGATCTCAGGGCTTTCAGAAGGAATCCTTCGTCAGCGGCGGAAGGGCGAGCGCTTCTTAGCCGAGCGAACGCAGTCCCGAGGCTTAGCGCGGAGGTCGTCCGAGGCCAGCAAGAAGCTTCCGCTTCAGGTAGCGGCGGCACTGGTCAGCAAGTGTCTACGCGCCCCGTGCGGACGACGTTCATGATGGGAGCGAGCATGATTAGCCCTTCAGATCCGGACAGGACGACAGAAAGAAAAGACACGAGTCGCGCAGGGCTAATGGGCATCTTAGGGGCAATTGGTATAGTGATCACCGCACTAGTGTTTCTTCTGCCAATTTTATTGGCTTAGTGTCTTAGTTTCTGTCCGGGGCGATAAACCCGGCCCGCCTTGCGGGCTATTTTTTTTTCTGTAAGCTGAAGTAAGCCGCAATCGCGCTCTTTACCATGGCATCCCGCCACCTTTCGCGCTCCTCCGTCCTCCAAGCGCTTTTTGCATGCGACATTAAGGAGGTGTTTACGCCCTCGGAGATTCAGAAAGCGCTTGAGCGCGGTCTCGTCGAGACCGGCGGGGACGCTGATGCGCTCTTCGCACGTGACCTTGTCCGCGGGATCCTCGAAAAGCAGCAAGAACTCGACCGCATCCTTGTGAAAGCCGCCCCGCAGTGGCCTTTGGAGAAGATAGCTCCCATCGACCGGAACATCCTCCGCATCGGTCTTTTCGAGCTCCTCTTCGGGGATCGCTCGGCCGTGCCGCCGAAGGTCGCCTTGAACGAGGCGATCGAGCTCGCAAAATCGTTCGGAGGCGATACGAGCGGGAAGTTCGTGAACGGCGTCCTCGGCGCCGTCTATCGCGACATCGGCGAGCCCGGGAAAGCCGACCGGCCGAAGAACCCCGCGCCTTTGCCGCACGAGCACTTGGGCGGCATTCTCCTTGTGTCGCTGTCAGGCGCGGGCCTCGAGGTGGCTCTCGTCCACGACGCGTTCGGCCGTTGGACCCTCCCCAAAGCGAAATGTCTCGACGGCGAAATGACGAACGAGGCGGCGATGCGCGCAATGCGCGATGAGCTTGGTGTCGAAAGCGCACTCAAGGTGCCCTTGGGAGAGCATGAGTATGTCGCGCATGAGCCGGGCGTCGGGCGGATCGTGCGGACGGTTGGCTACTTCCTTGCGTCCGTGCCTGCCCCGATCCCGCTCGTGTGCACGAAGTGCGAGGGAGTGACCGAAGCGCGCTGGTTCCCCGAGGAATCGCTTTCCGAGATTGAAATGTATCCTGATCTCGTCCCCATCATCGAGTCCGGCATCTCGATAGCGAAATCCGCATGAATCCCATAACTAATCACGATGTGGCGCGCGAACGTTTCCTCGCGCTCTCCGGACTTTCCTTCAAGGATGTGCGACTCCTCGAAGTAGCATTCACTCACCGCTCCTACTTGAATGAAGCGCCAACGCATCCCGGGAACGTCGCACACAACGAGCGCCTGGAATTCCTCGGTGACGCGGTTCTCGAGCTTGCCGTGACGGACGCTTTGTACGCGCTCTACCGTGACGCGGACGAAGGGGAGCTGACGGCCTATCGGGCCGCCTTGGTGAATGCCTCGATGCTCGGTTCAATCGCCGAGACCCTCGGCGTCAATGAATGTCTGCTGCTATCGAAAGGCGAAGCCAGGGACACGGGGCGCGCCCGCTCCGCGATACTCGCGAACGCTTTCGAAGCCGTGGTCGGTGCCCTCTATCTCGACCAGGGGTTCGCCGCCTCGGAGGCGTTCGTCGAAAAGCACATCATGGTGCGTCTGGACGAGGTCTTGAAAGCAGGCTCGTATCGCGACGCGAAAAGCCAATTCCAGGAGTTCGCACAGGAGAAATACGGCATCACTCCGTCGTACAAGACCATCTCGTCCGAGGGGCCGGACCATGCACGGGTCTTCAGGGTCTCCGTGTCTGTGGGGGATGTCGCGCTCGCGGAAGGCGAGGGGCAATCGAAACAGGAGGCGGAACAGTCCGCGGCAAAAAAAGCCCTTGAACAGAAGGATTGACACCCTCATGGCATACTTCATCTTTTCCACGAGTCCTTCTCTCGCGACCGGCATCGTCGCCGACCCGAAGCCCCGGACCTTGAGCGACACCCTCGTTGGTTTTGGCGTCGCAAAAAGCGTCTCCGAGGCGAGCGCCATTCTCGTCGGGCTCTCATTCCTTCTTTTCGCGGCCTCCGTCCTCCTCCTTGATTCTTCGATGACGCCGCCCGCGGCAGAACCGTCTGCGGCAACCGAGCGCGAGCTATGAACCGCCTCCCGAAAGGATTCTCGCCGCCCGAGCTCGTTTTTGCGATAGCAGTCCTCGTATTTTTCGCGAGTGCCTCGATCGCACTCCTCTCCGCCATACACCGCTCCGCGCTCGCTGATGAGGCGCGCGGCACGCCCGCCGAGGCAGCGGGCGGGGGTGCCCGTTGATATACAATACGCCACATGCATCTCGCGCGGCTCGATATCGCGGGCTTCAAGTCCTTTGCCAAGAAGACCACCTTCGACTTCGGCTCTCCCGTCGTCGCGATCGTGGGTCCGAACGGTTCAGGAAAATCGAACGTAGCCGAAGCCATCCAGTTCGTCCTCGGCGAACAATCGATGAAATCCATGCGCGGCAAGCGTGGCGAGGATCTCATATGGAATGGTTCAACAAGCTCACCACGTGCGGGCCGGGGATCGGTCTCGCTCACGTTCGACAACCGCTCCCGCTTTCTCGACGTCGATTTCGACGAGGTCGTCGTTGAGCGCGTGGTCGTACGGGACGGTACGAACGAATATCGCCTCAATGGAAGCCAGGTGCGGCTGAAGGACACCCTCGAACTTCTCGCAGGAGCGAATATCGGGGAATCGGGGCACCACATCATCTCCCAAGGCGAAGCCGACAAGATACTATCGGCCTCGACCTTGGAGCGCCGGCAGATGCTCGAGGACGCCCTCGGCCTCACGGCGTATCAGTACAAGATCCAAGAATCGAAGCGTAAACTCGAGAAGACCAGCGAGAACATGCGCGAGGTGGAGGGGCTCCGTCGCGAAATCGCGCCGCATCTCCGGTTTTTGAAAAAGCAGGTCGAGAAGATAGAGAAAGCGGACGCCCTGAAATCGAACGCCGTTCCGCGCTTTCGTGAATATTTCAAACGGGAAGAAGCGTATGTGAATCAAACGAAATCGCGCATCGAAGGGGACCTCTCGGCGCGGCGCGCGGAGCTTGATGGGATCGCCCGCGACGTAGCCCAGGCGAAGAGCGCGCTTGCGAGCGCCGCCGAGGACAAGCGGGCAGGGAACATCCTCGAGCTTTCAAAATCCCTGGATGAAGCGCGCGCCCGCCGCACCGATGCCGCGCGCCGCTCTGCGCGCCTTGAAGGACAGATCGAAGTTGTCGAGCGGACCGCCGAGAAGGCGACGGTCCCCGCTTATGAGCTCTCCCGCATCGTCGACGAAGGCGAACGGGAAATCGGAAGCGGCGTCACGCTCGACGCCGTAGTCGTCTTCGCTCGGTTGTTTTTCGCGAAGCTCCGCACCCTCGTCCGTTCCGCCGAAAAGGGTGCGGGAGACCTTGAGGGGCTCCGTTCCGAGCGAGAACGGTTTGTGACACTCGAGAAGACAGAAGTCGCAAAAGAAGCGGAACTCGCCGCCGCCCTCGAGAAGATACGGAAAGAACTTGATGCGGCCCGCGAGAAGGAGCGCGATAAGGAGCGTTCTCTCTTCGAACTCACCTCGCGGGAGCGGGAAGTGAGGCTCGGCGTGACCGTACTCACGGGCGAGCGCGAGCGGCTTGCGCTCGAGGAAGAGGAGTTCAAACGCGAGCTTGCGGAGGCGGCGGCTCTCTTCGGTCGCGCTATACAGTCGTATGCCGATATGCCGGAGCCTCCCGAGGTCCCGCGTGCGGAGCAGGAGAAGGAGAGACGGGAGCTCGAGAAAGTGAAGATCCGCCTCGAGGAAATGGGTGCCGCGGGTGGCGACGAAACCATGAAGGAATACCGCGACGCGACGGAGCGCGAATCGTTCCTCGAGCGCGAGCTCCGGGACCTCGAGGCGGCCTCGGCGTCTCTCACGAAACTCATCGAGGATTTGGGGCGTGAGCTCTCGGGCCGCTTTGCGGAGGGCGTGAAGGCGGTCAATGAGGAGTTCACGAAGCTCTTTGCCTTGATGTTCGACGGCGGCTCGGCATCCCTCATTACCGTCAAGGAGCCCGTCAGGCGCCCCCGTCCGGTTTTTGCGGAAGGCACCGAGGACATGGAAGAGGATGACATGGGCGAGGCAGACGAGAAGGAAAAGTTTGTCGAAGGGCTCGACATCGCGCTTTCGATACCGCGGAAGCGCGTGAAGTCCTTGGTGATGCTCTCGGGAGGTGAGCGGGCCCTGACCTCGATCGCCCTCATCTTCGCGATGTCATCGGTCAATCCGCCGCCATTCCTCGTTCTCGATGAAACCGACGCCGCGCTCGACGAGTCCAATAGCCGCCGCTATGGCGATATGGTCGAAGCGCTCGCAAAAAAATCCCAGCTCGTCCTGATCACGCACAACCGGGAGACCATGGGCCGGGCCGCCATCCTCTACGGGGTCACCATGGGCGGCGACGGCGTTTCCAAGATACTATCGGTAAAATTGGAAGAAGCGGTCAAGGTCGCCAAGTAATGATATGGATCCCGTTAGAAGTTCTACCTGAATGAATATCGTGCCAATCTGTTTCTCAAGCAAGTCTTTCATATCGACGACATGAAAAACGATTCTGGCAAGACTTCTAACGGAGTGGATTTCGCCGAGGAATCTTTGAAGCTTCACAAGCGTTTGAGGGGAAAGCTTGCCCTCGAGTCGAAAGTGCCTCTGAAGGACCGGCATGACCTCTCGCTTGCCTACACGCCGGGCGTTGCTGAGCCGTCCCGCGAGATCGCGCGGAACCCGGAAGAATCATGGAACCTCACGTCCCGCGGCAGCTGGGTTGCGGTCATAACCGATGGCTCCGCGGTCTTGGGGCTCGGGAATATCGGTCCCGCGGCGGGGATGCCCGTCATGGAAGGGAAATGCGTCATCTTTAAGGAGTTCGCGGATCTGGACGCCTTCCCGTTCGCCCTGAAGACGCAGGACGTGGATCGGTTCGTGGAGACGGTGAAACTGCTGTCGCTTTCCTTCGGGGCCGTGAATCTCGAGGACATCGCCGCGCCCCGCTGTTTCGAGATAGAAGAGCGCCTCGTGCGCGAACTCGATATCCCCGTCATGCACGATGACCAGCACGGGACCGCCATCGTCGCCGCAGCGGCTCTCATGAACGCCGCGAAGGTCGTGAAGAAAAGCTTCCTTTCCCTCAAGGTTGCCGTCGTCGGCGCTGGCGCCGCCGGGACCGCCATCGTGAAGCTCCTCGTGGGGCTCGGCCTCGGGCACATCGTCGTTCTCGACAGTCGCGGCATCGTCCACGAAGGGCGCTCCGACATGCCGGAATACAAGAAGAAGCTTGCGCGCCTGACGGCGGGCCACGGCCTCACGGGAGGCGTCCGCGAGGCCCTCGAGGGCGCCGACGCAGTCATCGGCGTCTCGGGCCCCGGCATCCTCACGGGAGAGCACATCCGTCTCATGGCCGACCGCTCGATAGTCTTCGCGCTCGCGAATCCCGTGCCGGAGATCATGCCGGAGGAGGCGCGCGCGGCGGGAGCGGCCGTCGTCGCGACGGGCCGCTCGGATTTCGCGAACCAGATCAATAACGCCTTGGCGTACCCGGGCGTCTTCAAGGGCGTCCTCGAAGGAAGGCGTCCGCACATCACCGAGTCCATGAAGCGCGCTGCGGCCGAAGCCCTCTCTCATTACGTAAAAAAACCGACTCCCGATTCTATAGTCCCCGATATTCTCGACCGCGGCGTCGCCCGTGCGGTCGCGGACGCGGTAAAAGGCGCGTAGGATCTTAATCGAAGACGTCGGCTTTCTTCAGGGCTTCGTCTTTACCCGCGGCTTCAGTAAGATGCGCGACGTTCGATTTCGTAAAGAATCCCTCGAAGCCGTGGCAGCGCTGGACGTACTCCGTGATGAGGAAAGAGTAGGGAGACGACTTTGAGAATATCTGTTTCAGGTCCGGAAAGTCGTCGCACCGGCCGATGATGTCCGCGAGGAAGGGGATATCGGCTTTCGCAAGCTCTCCGACCACGTAATCGATGTTCTTGACCCCGTTCTCGCGGACTCCATCCACCACCTCATAGGCGACGTGGTGCATTCGTCTTCCGAAATTCCTGACGAAATCCTCGGTCGGCGACGGACGCTTGTCGAGACTCGAGACATAAAAGGGAGTGTTATTCGCCGTGAAGACTTTGGCTGGTGAAAGGAGCTCGTCCTTAAGCTCCGGGTGGCGGGTCACGTTCGTCGAGGAGTTCATGTCGGCGATGTTATACGCGCCCCAGAAGTAGTAGGGCGTGATGGTCATGAACTCGAGGATGGCGTGCTCCCGGTCGCCCGAGAAGACCCTAGTTGCGAGGTGATCGATCCCGCGGATGAGGCCTGGGAACTTGAGTGTCCGGTACACCTCGTCCGCTTTTGCAAGTTTTTCCTTGTCTTCCGCAGCAAGCGCGAAGCGCTCCCAGAGTCCGAGCAC
>CAYHKM010000020.1:6620-13482 GCA_964357285.1 uncultured Candidatus Saccharibacteria bacterium | reverse complement strand
CGAGGATATCGCGCATGCCGTACACGGTTAACTCCGGCGACGGGCGGTTCTGGAAGCGCTGGGACGCGTCGGTCATGAGTTTGAGTTTCTGCGACGCGCGTCGGAGAAGGGTCGGCTCGTAATTCCCTACCGAGATGAAGATATCTTTTGTCTTCTCGGTCACACCGGAATCCCTGCCCCCCTTGATGCCGGCGATATCGAGAAGCATGCCTCCGACCGCATCGGTGAATACGAACATGGAGTCCGAGAGCGTGAGGCGCTCTCCCGTGAGGATAGTTATCTCCTCGCCTTTTTTCGCCCGGCGGATGTCTATCCGGACCGTGTCGCCGTCTTTCTTCATGGCACCAACGTCGAACGCGCCCGCAGGCTGGCCGATATCGAGCATCACGAAATTGAGGATGTCGACGACGTTATTGATGGAGCGCTGGCCCACTGACTCGAGGAGCTCGCGGAGCCACGCGGGCGACGGGCCCACCGAAACGCCCCGCATCAGAGCTCCGGTGTGCCGGGTGACATATGCGGGGTCGGCAGTAATGACGAGCTTCCCGGTCGCGGACCAGTGGGGTACGGGCTCGCGCAAGGGGTCCCGCTTCAAGGGGATGTCGAGGATGGCCGAGAACTCCCTCGCGATGCCGCGATGCGAGAGGGCGTATCCGGCCCTGTCCGGAAGCACTTTGAGGTCGAGCATGTCTCCTTCGATGCCTTCCACTTCGAACGCGTGGAAGGTCGCGGCCTCGGCAAGCTCGGCCACCGCGGGGAGCGGTGTATCGAAATACTTCTGGAGCCAGCGTACGGAGACCTTCATACCTGTGGTGAGCTTGTCGAATCCATGATGTCGAAGCCGTAGTTGAAACGCAGGTCTCCCGAATGAAAAAGCCGGACGTCCGGGATGCCGTATTTGATCATCATGAGGCGCTCGAGGCCTCCGCCGAACGCGAACCCCTGGAACTTCGAAGGGTCGAGGCCCGCATTTTTGAACACACTCGGGTGGAGCATCCCCGCGCCGCTCATCTCAAGCCAGCGGCCCTCTTTCCCCGGCGGCTCGAACCAGACGTCTATCTCGACCCCTGGTTCGACGAACGAGAAATACGAAGGGCGGAATCGGACTTTGGCATCAGCGCCTAAATATTCGCGATAGAAGCGATCAAACGTGCCTTTGAGGTGCGCCAAGGTGACCATCCCCGGAGGGCCCGCGGCGAAGCCGTCTATCTGATAGAACTGCGCCTCGTGCGTCATGTCGGTCGCTTCGTTCCGGAACACTTTGCCCGGATTCAGTGCTCGCATCGAGGATATCCCTTCTTTCGCCATCTTTTCAAGCGAGCGGATGGTGACCGAGGTCGTGTGGGTCCGGAGGACCCGCGGCGGAGTTTCCTTCGTCCAGAACGTGTCCTGCATATCTCGCGCGGGATGATCAGGAGGGATGTTAAGCCCCGAGAAGTTGTGAAAATCGTCCTCGAGCTCGGGTCCACCGGCTATCTGGAATCCCATCCTGCCGAAGATATCCGCGATCTCGCGGAGCGCAACGGTGTGAGGGTGAAAACGCCCAGATTTCATGCGGGGATGATACCACGAAGGGGCTTCAAATAACGATTTTTCTCTGCTACACTCCCGAGAACCTATGGAACCTCTGTCCGACACGCTCATATACTCGTTCCTCTTTCTCGTCCTCTTTTTCGAGGTGTTTGCGCTCATTACCTTCTTCGACCGAAAAGCGAGCGAAGGAAGGAAGGCCGCCCCTGCTCGCGAGCGTTTCCCCGGCGTCACCATCGTGATTCCCTGCTACAACGAAGCGGCGACGATAGGCCCTTCCATCGAGTCCGTGCGTGCGCTTGATTACCCGAAAGACCGCCTGAAAATCATCGTCGTAGACGACGGCTCGACGGACGGAAGCGCCGACCCGCTCTCCGCACTCGCAGAGGGCGGAGGAGTATCTGTCATCCGCAAGGAGAACGGTGGCAAATACACGGCATTGAACCTCGGCATCGAACGCGCGGATACCGAGTTCGTGGGGTGCCTCGACGCGGACTCGTTCGCTTCTCCCGATGCCCTGAAAGAGGTCATGGCACATTTCGACGGCCTCAAGGTCGGAGCCGTGACAGCATCGCTTTCGGTCCATGCTCCGCGGTCGTGGCTCGAGCGGATGCAGCAAGCCGAGTACCTGATAGGCATCCTGTTCCGCCACATCCTCGCGAGCTTGAACGGGCTCTATGTCGCGCCCGGCCCCTTCACCATCTATCGGAAGAGCATGTTCCGGGACATCGGCGCGTTCAGGGCGGCGCATGACACCGAGGACATGGAAATAGCGCTCCGCATGCAGCGCGCGGGGTGGAAAATAGCGAACGCGCCGCGCGCCCGGGTCTACACGACGGCGCCGACGACGGTGGGTGCCTTGGTGAAGCAGCGCACCCGCTGGACCACGGGCTTCATCCGGAACGGCTTCGATTACCGCGACCTTTTCGTGAACCCCGCCCATGGGGTCTTGGGGCTCATGGTGCTCCCCTTGAATGCCCTTATGATACTCTTCGGCATCATCATTTTCGCGGTCACCCTTGTAGATTGGACGCGCCGTGCCGTTGAATTCATCGCGCGCGCATCAGGGGTTCCGCTTTCCTATACGCTCACGCCGCACCCGGTTGATCCGTTCTTCGCGCCCGTTTCCGCGCTCATGGTCATCGGACTCCTCGCGTTCGTCCTCATGGTTACGAGCGTATACCTCGGAGCCCGGGTATCCCGCACCAAGCCGCGCTTGGGCATGGGCGTCGTCTGGTATGCGCTTTGCTACGGTTTCATCGCGCCTTTCTGGCTCATGCGCGCCGTCGCCGATACGGCGCTCGGCATACGGAGACGCTGGCGATAGCGCATGCACCCGAACCTTCGAAACGCCCTTTTCGCGCTCGTCATCACCGGCGGTATCTTCGCGGTCGGCTTCTGGACCGCGAATACGGTGAACGACCTCCGGGTTAACGAGATACGGAACACGCAGGAGAGAATCGCAATAGACACCCTCTCCCTCGAGACGCAGTTCGACCTCATGGGACAACTCGCCTGCGACGATATCGCGGAGAACTCGGTCCTCTCGAACGAACTCAACCCCTTGGCGGAGCGGCTTGCCTACACCGAGGCGACCTTGGGCGCCGCGAATCGAGAGGTCGTGTCCTTGAAACGGCAGTATTCGCTCCTTGAAATAAAGGATTACCTCCTCATGAAGGAGGTAACGAAAAAGTGCGGACTGAAGCCGGTTTTCATACTCTACTTTTATTCGAACGCGGGTGACTGCGACCAGTGCGACACGGTCGGGAACGTCCTTACGTACCTCCGGGGCAAATATGCGGGGCTCCGCATCTATTCGTTCGATTATCACCTCGACCTCGGCGCCCTGAAGACCCTTATCGCCGTTACGAAGATACAGCCGGACCTTCCGGTCCTCGTGATAGATGGAAAGCCGGTGTATGGGCTCACCGACCTCGAATCGATAGAAAAAGCGCTCCCCTTGGAGAAACTCGCAACCACAACCGACAAGGCAGCATCTGACTAGTGCCGGAACGCGCGGGTTCCCGTCATCACCATGGCGATACCGGCCTTGTCCGCCGCGCTCACGACTTCACTATCCTTGATGGAGCCCCCGGGTTGGATGACGGCGGTAACTCCGGCTTTTATGAGAACTTCGAGACCGTCGGGAAACGGGAAGAAGCCGTCCGAGGCCGCAACCGCCCCTTTCAAGCGCTCACCCCCTTTCAGGGCGCAGAGCTCCGCACAGCGTTTCCGGTCCTGCTGGCCCGCGCCGGAGGCGACCAAGGTCTCTCCCTTCGCGGCGACCACGGTATTCGATTTCGTCGCGCGGCACACGGCCCACGCGAAGAGGAGGTCGGCCATCTCTCTGTCCGTCGGTGCGCGCTTGGTAGCGGTTTTCAGCATCGTGCGCTTCATCTCCTTCGAATCCGCGTCTTGAACGAGCATTCCGCCCCGCACCCGGTGCGCCATGAAGCCGGTCCACGGCAAGGGCTTCGCGAGCGCCGGGTTCACCATGACCCGGAGGTTCGGTTTTTTCGCGAACGCCGCCTTCGCAGGAGCAGTGACCGACGGAGCCATCAGTATCTCGAAGAAATTTTCTATCATCGCCTCCGCCAAGGCCTCGTCCACTTCCCGGGTGACGCCCATCACGCCGCCGAACGCGGCCAGAGGGTCGCCCTCATACCACGCGGCCTGATACGCCTCCTTTGCGGTCGGCCTGCGGGCCGCGCCGCACGGGTTCGTGTGCTTCACGATGACGCAAGCGGCCTTATCCGCGCCGAGATGGGTAAGCGCGAAGAGAGCCCCGTCCATGTCGAGGTAGTTGTTGTAGGAAAGCTCCTTGCCCTGCAGGAACTCGAACTTGGAAAGTGCCAAGGGGTCATCCTTAGCGTCGTCGGTTTCATAGAACCACCCGGTTTGGTGCGGATTCTCTCCGTAGCGGAGCATTTTTCCTTTCCGAAGGTGGAAATCAGGGACCATACGAGGATTATACCGTGAGCCGCCTCCCAGAATCGAACTGGGGACCTACTCATTACTTCCAAGCGAGCCGAAGGGAGAGGAAGCGGGCTTCCTCTCCTGAGCGAGCGCTTGAAGCAAGATTTTGCGAAGCAAAAGCTTACTCTCTTTCCCCCGTGAGAGCCGGAGGTCGGAATCGAACCGACGACCTACTCATTACAAGTGAGTTGCTCTACCAACTGAGCTACTCCGGCTCTCACGGGACAAAGAACAATGGCGTTGCTCGCCTCACCTTCGGCCTGCCTCCGACAACGGCCGATTCCGCTCCGCGGAACCGGAAGAAACGCAAAGCAGTTTGTGCTCGTCCCTCCTATGGCCGGTCTCACATTCGCTCGACAACGGCCATTCCCTTGCAGAGCAAGAGACCGGAAGAAAATCAAAGCAGTTTGATTTTCTTCCAACTGAGCCAGGCGACAAAGCGGAGCTTCGTCGCCACAGACAGTTTATACCCCGCTCGGCGGTGTTGTTCCATCGGAAGGTTCTTTTTTCCCGGGAATGATGCTCTTCAGGAAAGGTGATATGCCTTTTCCGTTCGCGGACGGCCTCTGGATGCGCATCCTGAACGATATCCTCGTGAGAGGCCGCTCGACGGCGCGGAGGGTCTCCACGAGGAATACGACGCCCCGGTGGGTCGCATCGTGTGCGAAAACCGCGACCGTATGCCGCCATCCGGTCGGCAGGTTCCCCATGACTGCGGCATGGTAGATGCCTGGGAGTCGCGCGTCCAAAGACGCGCGCATCGGCTCGAGGAAGCGCACTCCTCGCCGCTCCTCCCACGCCTTAAGGGCCGCGAACGCGATGAGAAGAGCGAGCGAGACGAAGAAGAGCACGATCGCCCACATACGTGAGGAGCTAGCGGGTCGAAAAGCGCGAGAAGCGCTCGATCTCGATACGCTCACCGAATTTCTGAACCGCTGCCGTCACCAAGTCGGCGATGGTCTTCTCGGGATCCTTGATGTACGGCTGTTCCATGAGGACGACGTTCTTCAGGTACGCGTCAACCTTGCCGCCGAGAATGGTGTCCTTCAAGTTCGCCGGCTTCCCTTCGACCTCCTTCGCGAAGAGTCCCCGTATCTCTTCCATGCGCTCCGCGGGGATATCGTCGCGCTTCACATACTCGGGGGCGGAGGCCGCGACCTGGAGCGCGAGCTCTTTCCCTAGTGCGGCAAATTCATCGTTCTTCGCGACAAAATCGGTTTCCGAGCGGAGGACCACCATCGAGCCGATCTCACGGTTCGCGTGGATGTAGGCCGAAACGGCCCCCGCGCCGAGGGCGCGGTCGCCTTTCTTCGCGGCGATGGAACCGCTTTTCTTCGAAAGTATGAGGAGCGCTTTCTTTATGTCGCCTCCGGCTTCCTGAAGCGCGGCCTTGCACTGCATGACAGAAACGCCCGTCTGTTCGCGCAATTCTTTCACCATGTCGATAGTAATTTCCATATGTTTGAAGATATTCACACTTGCCTGCCCCGTAGGGATGCGGAGCATCTCCTACCGGGGGTCGGAAGTGATAGCGGTCATGGGGAGATGATACTACGCTTTTATGACGTTTCCTTTGGTTCCTTCCCGGTATGCCTCCGTCACGCGGTCGAGGAAGAATCTGATGCTTTCGCGCGAAGCGTCGTTCCCGACGATCGGGTGCGACACGAGCGAGAGGTCGCAATCGGAATTCATGATGCCGATGACGGGGATGTTAAGGGCGCGCGCTTCATGCACCGGGATGGTCTCTTTGCGCGTATCGACGATGACGAGGGCGTCCGGAATCTTGTCGAGGGTCACGAGCCCGAGGAAGTTCTCCTCAAGGCGGACTATCTCACGATCGATGAGAAGGCGTTCCTTCTTGGTGTATTTTTTCGCGAGGACTCCCGCTTCGCGGTCAGCCGTGAGCTCCGTCATGCGCTTGATGCGCTTCTTTATCTCGGTAAAGTTCGTGAGCGTGCCCCCGAGCCAGCGGCCGGCGACGTACGGCATGCCGAGCGGTTCGGCGGCTGCGCGAGTGAGGTCCTGCATCTCAAGTTTCCCGCCGACGAAGAGGACCTTCTTCCCCGCAGCGCCGAGGCCGCGGACGAAGGCGAGCGCCTCTTCCATCATGGGGGCCGTTTTCGTGAGGTCGAGTATGTCCGTCTTCCCTTTCGCGCCGAAGACGAGTCCCTTCATCGTCGCGTGGCGGCGTGAGCGTGAGAAGCCGAAATGGGCGCCCACCTTAAAAAGGGCGTCTATGAGCGGACTTTCGGATTCTGGCATGTTGGATACCCTAACACACGGGGCGCCAAAGGGCAAAAGCCCGATGTTTTAGAACTCATTTCAACAATTCGCTTTCGAGACGAAAGACGCGGCT
>CAYHKM010000020.1:0-6520 GCA_964357285.1 uncultured Candidatus Saccharibacteria bacterium | reverse complement strand
TAGGTCGCATTCTCGCCCGCCACTTCGCGCGCCTTTTCCGCGATCGTATTGAGCATCGCGTCGAGCCCGCCCTCCATGATGGTTTCGATGTTGTGCCAGCTCTCCTTGATGCGGTGGTCGGTGACGCGGTCTTGGGTAAAGTTGTAGGTCCGTATCTTCTCGGAACGGTCCCCCGTCCCTATCTGGTTCTTCCGTTTCTCCGCATGCTCCTTGGCGGCCCGTTCTTCCTCGTAGGATTCGAGTTTCGCCGAGAGTATCGCCATCGCCTTGTCTCGGTTCGCCTTTTGGGAGCGCTCGGACGTGCAACGGACCTCGAGCCCGGTCGGCTTGTGGACGAGGCGGACAGCGGTTTCGACCTTGTTCACGTTTTGGCCCCCGGCGCCGCCCGAGCGCGAGAATTCCATCTCGATGTCGGCCGGGTTCAGCGTCACCGTGGGATGCTCGCGGATGGGAAGTATCGCGACCGAGGCGGTCGAGGTGTGGATGCGTCCCGTCTTCTCGGTCACGGGAATGCGCTGGACGCGATGGACGCCCGTCTCGTATTTCAGGCGCTCATACGCACCCTTCCCTTTTATCTCCAACGACGAAAGCCCCTCGCCGATAGGGAGCGCCTGCCATCCCGCGCGCTCCGCATACTTCATGTACATCCGCGCGAGGTCGGCCGCAAAGAGCTCTGCTTCGTTGCCCCCCGCGCCGGCGCGGAATTCCATCACGACCGCTATCGCCTCGCCTTCCTCAACCCCCGCGGGAGTGAGGATCGCCTCCATCTGTGCGAGGAGCTCTTCCTGCTGTTTTGCGAACGCTGTCCGCTCTTCAGAGGCGAGCTCCGCGAGCGCGGGGTCTTTACGCGCAAGCTCATCCACGCGCTGAAGCTCCTCCGACAAGCGGTCGTACTCGGCCGCGAGGTAGGCGGTCTTGCGATTCTCTCTGAAGTCGGTGATATCCATGGAGAAAAAGCGTCTAGGGTCTAGCGATTAGCGTTTAGTGTACTGCCCTAAACGCAAAACCCCAAACGCTGAACGCTTAATTCTTCTTCGCTTTTGTGGCGCGGGCTGCGGTGCGCTTCTTGAACCGGTCGACGCGGCCGGCGCGGTCGATGGTCGTCGATTTTCCCGTGTAGAACGGATGCGACGCCGAAGAGATCTCGATCATGCAGAGCGGATATTCCTTGCCGTCGACTTTCGTCGTCTGGGTGGTTTCTACGGTCGAGCCGATGAGGAATTGCGCCCCGCTTCCTGCGTCCTGAAAGACCACGGTCCGGTAGTTTTTGGGGTGGATATCCGATTTCATGTCCGGAGACTATAGCAAGGAAAACGGCCGTGAACAAGCCCCGCACCACAATGTGGCGTTGTTTTAATGCGATGAATCATAACGTCACGATGAGAACAGCGGGCGAGATACTCGATAAGGGCCGCGGGATGTCCGAACAGCTTCGCGGCGCCACATTGTGGTGCGGGGCAAGACCAATTCAGGTCCCTTTCAGGAAATCGATGTTCGATTGGAATCCTTCCGCCTTCTCGATGACACTATTCCCGTAGGTGTAGTTCGTGGGTTTCCGGGTATCGCAGGACCGTCCCGAATAGTACCGGCATGCGGCGTTCCGCTCTGCGGTATACGTGCCTCCGGCTGCGCCCAAGTCTTCGAGGTAGAGCGCGGTCGCCATGATGGCGTGCCCCGCATCCCATGGATTTGGCGTTGTGCCTCCGAGCGCAAGCGACGTCTTCAAACGGTTCTGGTAGAGCTCCCATGTGGATGGGATGAACTGCGAGGGCCCCATTGCGCCGCCGTACCCGCGCGAAGACGTGTAGACCGCGCCGATGGGGCACGAGACGGGGGTCGCGCCCCACACCCTTCCCACCGCCGCGGTGATGCGCTTGAAGGGCTCCGTGTCGCGCGGCGCTTTCATGACCTTCTGGAAGGCGGTGCCGGTATTCTTGCCGATGCCGTCGCCGGTCGTGATGTTCGTCACATAGCAGGAACCGACGTTCTTCCCGAGGTCGGACTCCTGCGAGAGGATGGCGAGGATGAGGGCGGAGCGGACCCCGGTCGCCGAAGACGCCGCGGCGGCGTAATTGAGGGCATCGCCGAACGAGATGCCCTCGACGTCGCGCAAGGGGAAGAGAGCGTTCCGTATGCGCTCCGCCTGCCGCTGCCGCTCCGCGAGCACGTTCTCGTAGGCGGTTTCGGAGTCCGTGGTGATCTTCAGGAGCTTGTTCTTTTCGGCCTGGTTCGTTGCTATCTGCTTCTTCGTGAGCTCGACCTGGTAGCGCGCGTCGAGCTCTTTGCTCTGCCGATCGGTGAGAGCGGCCTTCTCGTCCTCTGCACGCGCCTTGACCGTCCGTATCTCGTCGAAGAGCTTGGTGAGGTCGCGCTCGAGAGCGGCCAATGAATCGAGGTCGCCGAAGAACGTATTGAAATCCTCGGAGGAGAGCATCAGCTCCGGCAGGGTCTGGTCGTCCGCTTGGTTCTTGATGCGCAGTATCCGCGCGAGGGAGTCCTGCCCGCGCTCCAGATTCTCTTCGAGCGTAAGGATATTTTTTTGTGTCCGCACTATCTCGTCCGAGAGCTTCGTGATGCTAAGGTTCCGGGCCTTTATCTCCGCGGACGCCTTCTTGATGAGGGCGTCGAGCGCCGTGACGTCGCCCTTGAGGGATGCCTTCTTCGTCCTCGTTTCTGCAAGGACTGCTTCCCATTCGGTTATCTCGGCCTGAATGGAGTTGAGCTGGGTCTGGAGGCGCGCCCGGTCCTCCTCGGTCAGGAATTCGGCGCGCCCCGTGTGAGGAGCGGAAAATACCACCGTGAGCACAAGCATCGCTATAAGAAAAAAGAGGCGCATGCCCCTTCAGTATACCAACGGCCCCGCTCCCCTTTTACGGGGTTTCCCTTCCTCTGCTATTTCTTCTCTGCTTTCTTCTCTGCCGGAGGGGCGGCATCCGCTCCTGCGGCTCCTGTTTCACCCTCTTCCTCGGGTTTCTTGCCGCGCTCTTCGGAGAGTTCGATGCTGGCGATGTCGGGCGCGGGTTCCGGCTCCTTCTCTTCGACCGCTTCGATGACGGTCGCGATGACGTCGTCCGGCTTTGTGATGAGGGCGACGCCCGGAGGAAGTGAGATGTCTGAGGCAATGATGCGCATATCGAGAGCCGAGAGCCCGGAGACATCAACGACAAGTTCGCGCGGCAGGTTCATCGGGTCCGCCTCGACTTCGAGTTCGTGCAAGGCCTTTATGAGGTTCGCTCCAAGTTCTTTCACGGCAGGCGCTTCACCGCGGAACGACAGAGGCACGTTAATTTTCACCTTCTGGCCTTTGACGATGGCGTAGAAATCCGCGTGGCGGGGCGTTTCGGTCAGGGGGTCGCGGTCCACGTCGTGAACGAGAACGTTATGGGTCTCACCGTCCACGGAAAGCGCGATGACGGACGATTCGCCCGCGAGCGCGAGCGCCTTTGCGAACTCCTTGAGGGGAACTTCGATGGGTGTTGATTCCTGCTTCGGACCATAGACGACCGCAGGCATCATGCCACTCTCGCGGAGTTCTTTCACTCCCTTCCCTCGGACGGTGCGTTTTGCCGCCTTAAGCTCGACCACCATAGTCCCGCGAGTATAGCCGAAAAAACTCTGAAATACAAACCAAATCTACGAAGGCAAGATTCCCATCTTCTTCTCGACGTCGCCTATCACATCCCGGGTCCGGACAATCATGTCAGGTGTTACTGAAACCGAGGTGATGCCCCACGAGACCAACTTCTCGGTGAGGTCCGGGTAGAACGAGGGCGCCTGGCCGCAGATGGAGACGGTCACTCCCCGCTTCTTGCAGGTCGTGATGACGCGCTCCAGGGACCACATGACGGCCGGGTCACGCTCGTCGAAAAGCTCCGCGAATTTCGCCGAATCGCGGTCGGTGCCGAGAGTGAGCTGGGTCAAGTCGTTCGAGCCGATGGATACACCGTCGACGCCGACGTCGAGGAATTGTTCGAGAAGGATGACCGTCGAGGGGACTTCGACCATTATCCAAAGCCGCTGGCCGCCAACGCCTGACTCGTCGAGGACTTTTTTGACCTTCGCGAGCTCGCCGGGAGTCCGTACGAACGGGATCATGACGCGAAGGTTGTCGTACTCCTTCGCGACCATGCGCAAGGCATCGGTTTCGAGTTTGAAAACTTCCTTGTCATCGAGCTGGCGGAACGCGCCGCGGTAGCCGAGCATGGGGTTCTCTTCTACCTCCTCGTACTTTTCGCCGCCCTGGAGGTTCCGATATTCGTTCGTCTTAAAGTCCGAGGTGCGGTAGACGACCTGCCGTGGGTAGAACGCCTTCGTGAATGCGCGTATCCCGTCCGCGAGCTTGTCAGTGAATTCCTTGCCCCGCCCTTGGTCGAGCATGGCGTGCGGGTGCTCGCCGATGTGGGCGATGATGAATTCCGCGCGGAGAAGCCCAACGCCATCGACAGGCATCGCGGCTACTTTCGGCGCAAGCGAAGGGTCGGCGAGAATGACGTAGAGGTTCGTCTTCGTGGTCTTGTACTTGCTTGTCGTAGCGGCTTTTTCCGTCTTTATCTCAACGAAGCCGTCATACACCTTGCCGTTCGTCGCGTCCACCGTCACCTGTTGGCCCTGCTTCAAAACCGACGTCGCGTTCATGGCGCCAACGATGCACGGAACCCCGAGCTCGCGGGAGACGATGGCGGCGTGGCAGGTGCGGCCGCCCTTGTCGGTCACGATGGCGGCCGCGCGCTTCATGGCGGGAACGAAGTCCGGCGTCGTCATTTCGGTGACGAGGATATCACCCTCCTTCACAAGGTCGTTCTGCTTCGCGTTATTGATGACGACTACTTTCCCCGTTGCGACGCCGGGCGAGGCGGGCGCGCCCTTGACGAGGACGGGGGACGCGGCGACTGGTGTGGGCATGGTTAAAGTATAGCAGGGCCGTCCATTTCAATCACCGCCCGGAATAGGCGACAAGGGCGTGTCCCAAAAGGCGTATCGCTTCTCTCATCTTTCCTCCATTAAGGACGAAGGCGATGCGGACGTCGGAGACCCCGAGCCCCCGGGTCCAGTAGAACCCGGGCATGGGCGCGACCGCGACCGTTTTCCCGCCGCGGGCGAAGTCTTTGAGCATGAATGCCGTGAAGTCCTCGGAGCTTCGGACCGGGAGCCCCACGGTGAGGTAGAACGCGCCCTTCGCTGGGTGCACCGTAACGCCAGGGATCTTCCGGAGTTCGCGGACGGCAACGTCGTGGCGCTTTTTGTACTCGCGGGCGGCCGCGCGGACGTAGGAGCGATGATTCTTAAGGAGCGGCACGAGGCCGAACTGCTCCAAGGTCCCCGCCGAGAGTCGCGCCTGACAGAAGCGCAGCACCGCCGCCATGACTTCAGTATTCCGCGAGATGACACAGCCGATCCGGGCCCCGGGCAAGGAGAAGCGCTTCGAAGCGCTGTCGACCGCGATGACACGGTCCCGAACCTCCGATATCGAAAGCATGCTTGTTGGCTTTCCCGAAAAGAGAATGTCGCGGTAGGTTTCGTCGGCAATGATGAAAAGATTCTTCTTTTTCGCGATGCGCGCGATGCGCGCCTGTTCCGCGGGTGTAAGAACGGCTCCGGTCGGGTTCCCGGGATTGATAACGGCTATCGCCTTGGTCCGCGAAGTCACGCGCGCGAGTATCTCATTCTCCGACGGGAGTGCGTAATTGTTATCCAAGGAAAGCGTCACGGGCCGGAGGTTAACGCCTATCATCTTCGCGAATGACTTGTAGCTCGGGTAGAACGGCTCGAACACGAGTACCTCATCCCCCGGGTCGGTGACCGCCATCATTGCGTACATGATGGCCTCCGCGCACCCCACGGTCGGGATAAGCTCCGCCAGCTTCAGAGAGACGCCGAGCGTGCGGTAGTAGCGGAGCCACGCCTCCACATGGTCCCGGAATCCCGGCGACGGGGCGTAGGGAACCTGCGGCCCGCGGTACTTCCTCACTTCCCGGAGGAACGCGAGCGGAGGGGCAAGGTCCGGGTCGCCTACGTTCAGCTTCAAAACCGTGACCCCGCGGCGCTCGGCGTCGAGGATCAAGGGGAGGAACTTCCGCATCGGCGACGGTGGAACCTCCGCGCCGCGCCGCGAGAGCATGATCCCTTTCCGTGCTGACTTGGTTTTCATGAGGAAAGCGTAGTTATGGGTCGGGACTGGAGGATGTAGAGGTTCCCCTTTTCGACCGCCCATTCGACGTCTACGGGGAATCCGTAGTGCTTCTCGATGCCAACTACGGCATCCGCGAGCTCAAGGACCTTCGCGTCAGGGACGGCTTGTTCCGCCGCCGTTTCAGGCGGGATGTCGCGCCATTCGTTCCCGCCGCCCTGCTTCCTGAAGATGCCTTTGTCCTTCGGCACGACGTTCTTGTCGATTATCTCGCGCGGCTCTTTCGTAACGACGTACGAATCAGGAGTCACCTGCCCTGACACGACCGACTCTCCGAGGCCGAACCTGCAATCGATGATTATCTGATTTCGGTCTACGGTCACGGCGTGAAAC
>CAYHKM010000019.1:0-13660 GCA_964357285.1 uncultured Candidatus Saccharibacteria bacterium | reverse complement strand
GTGCGGGAGCCGCCTGGCACTTTTTCGCAGTTCGTAGGGATACACTCGCGGGGCTCTCTGTCTGCGAAGGCCTCACCCCGGAGTGGGAATCGTTTTGTCTCGAAAGAGCCGATTACACCGAGGGTCTCGACCTTTCTGCCCCATGATCTCTGTGACGCCCCGAGTTGGCCTTGTCGTGGCACTCTTTTTTCTTGCGGGCGCTCTTTTGCTGTCGACTTTTGTCATGCCCTCGAGAGACGCCGCCCTCGACCGCGTAGCTGATTTGGTCATCACAACCTGCAGCCGTGACCAGTATCCGCCGGCGTGCTACGACACGGAAATACCGAAGCTCGAAACCCAGGGATTCTCCATGGAAGAGATGTTCGCAGTCACTTCCCGTATACAGAAAAAAACCGACGGCTACTGGTACTGCCATATCTTAGGCCACGAACTCGCCGAGCGGGAGGTTGCCAAAGACCCGTCGCGCTGGGTAGATGTCATGGCGCGGTGCCCCGTGAACATGTGCGCGAACGGATGCGTCCATGGGGCGTTCCAGGAGCGCTATCGCGACGAAGTTCTGTCGGACGAGGAACTCGGCACCCTCGTCGACTCCCTTTCGCAGGCGTGCGTCGGCGTCGCGGGCCGTGCGTTCACGCAGGTGGAGAAGGGAAGCTGTGCACACGCCGTGGGACATCTTATGATCTACGCGACCGGTGCTCACGAAGAAAAATCCCTCGCGCTCTGCGACCGCCTGTCCTTGTCGGATGATCCCGATATCCGGAAGAACATGTCGTACCTCTGCTACCACGGCGTCTTCATGCAGCTTTTCCAGCCCCTGGATATAAACGACGAAGCACTTGCCGCAGGACTCGCCCCGGCGAAGCCGGAGGAGGTGGCGGCCTATTGCGGAGCGTTCGATGGCGAGCGGAAAGAAGCGTGCAGGCAGGAAGCGTGGCCCTTGTTCATCAAGGAATTGCGGGCGTCCGCCGACGGCGCGCACCGGTTCTGCGCGTACGCCGAAACCCCCATCGAAACATACCGCTGTTACGGGACCGTTTTTTACATCCTCGCCGCGCAGTTCAACCTCGACGAAGAGCGCATCGCCGCGATGTGCAACGAATTTGACGATGACCGGCGCGGCCAATGCTACGGGAATTCCGCCTCACGATATCTGGACACCGACACGAACCTCATTCCGCGCGCCGCCCAGCTCTGCACGATGGCCGCGAGCGTCGGCGCAGGGGAACTCTGCTACCAAGAACTCCTGTTCGATTCCGTCTACGACTTCGGGCTCGACTCACCCCACTTCAACGCACTGTGTGCCGCACTCCCGGCGCCCTGGAGCGCGCGCTGTTTCGCCGGGGAGGGAGCGACCACTGTCATACATCCGTAACGCATGTTTCAGCCAAGAGACATCTTTTTGCTCGCGATCGTCGCCATACTCGGAGGCCTGCTTCTTTCCGCCGGGCACCCTCGTGTTGCTACCGTCACTTTGACGGAAGGCGGGTTCGTCCCGTCCCACATCACGCTGCAGGTAGGAGATACCGTGAAGTTCATCTCGACCGCAGGGAAATATTTCTGGCCCGCGTCCGACCCGCATCCGGTCCACAACGATTATTCCACGTTCGACCCAAGGCGCCCCATCCCCCCCGACGAATCGTGGAGCTACCGTTTTGACGCGCCCGGCGCGCGGAAATATCACGACCACCTCGCCGCGTACTACACGGGAGAGG
This sequence comes from uncultured Candidatus Saccharibacteria bacterium, assembly GCA_964357285.1. GTDB lineage: Bacteria > Patescibacteriota > Minisyncoccia > Phycocordibacterales > Phycocordibacteraceae > Phycocordibacter. The sequence goes on along the minus strand of CAYHKM010000019.1, from coordinate 11,948 downwards.
TAACGGTACTCGCGCCGGGCGCGTCAGAGGTCCGGAGCGTCTGCGACGCGGCTCCGAGCACCATGTCCTGCTGGCTCGAAAAAATCGAGGCCGCGTATGTGGATAAGGGCCTCGGCGCGGCATTCGACCAAATGGCGGTTTTTTATGAGACCGATCCTCTGTTCCCGGTGCACTGCCATGGCGTCGCGCACAGCCTCGGTCTCAAGGGCTACGAAGCGTATCGCAAAGACCCCTCCGCGCTTCTCGATCCCAAGGCCGCCATCTGCGGGAACGGGTTTTACCACGGCTTTATGGAAGCGTTCCTCGGCGCGACCGAGAGCGTCCTCAAGGCCCGAGACGCGTGCGACAGCATTCCGACCACAGGAATCGGAGCGTCTCCCGACGCTCACTACCAGTGCTATCACGGCATCGGGCACGGCGTCATGGAGACCGTGGTCGTCAATCGCGCGACCTATGGCACCGTCGAGGAAATGACCGAGGAAGGGCTCGGGCTCTGTCGTGAGGCGGCCCGGGGCGGGGAGGAGCTCTTTCGCTGTACGTCTGGAATCTTCAACGCGGCCGCGAACTGGTACATCGCGGGGACATTCGGCGTGTCGCTTTCGGACCAATTCCTCGCGCTCTGCGCGAGAGCGCCCGGCGAATACAAGCGCGCCTGTTACGGAAACATGAACGCGGCCGTCATGAAGAAGCACGAAGAGAGTTTCCTGCCCGCGGCCGAAGAGATGCTCGCCATCCCCGACCGCGAACATCGCATTGAGGCGCTCGAATACTTAACCTCGATCTACGCCGTGCAAAAGCTTGACCCGAGAGGGCACGGCGACGTCATCGAAGAGTGCCACGCGCTTCCCGCCGAGTTCCGCCAAGCGTGCGTGAACGGTTTTGCGGAGGGGCTCATGGAGCACGGCCCGCCGGGAGAGGAATACCTCCTCGCGCTCGGCTTTTGCCGGGGACCCGGCCTTTCCGCGGGCGAGGCATCGGCGTGCGAGCGCGATGTCGCGGCGTTCCTGCCCGAGCGGTACTCGGAACAAGAGCTCGAAGCCGCCTGTGCACAAGTGGGTGCGGTGTATCGCGAACTCTGCGACTATTGAGCGTATATGCGGCTTTTCATCTTCTCGCTTCTCGCGTCGGGGCTCGCGCTTTCAGCTCCGGCTCTGCTCGCTCATGGAACCGGAGAATCCTTCGAGAAAGCGCTCGACGGCTACTACGTCGACATCGGTTACAATCCGGCTCCCGCCTCAGAGGACGAGCTCATATCCTTCGACTGGGTCCTGAAAAAAGAAACCGAAAGCGGAGCCGACGTCCCGTTCACGCAGGTGTGGATGCGCATCATGAAAGGCGGGGAGACTATTTTTGCGGGAGGAGTGGGGAATAGCGTCGTCGGCGGTCCGCGCATGGCATACATGTTCACGGAACCAGGGTCTTATGAGATATCCTCGCGGTACGAGCAGAGCGGTGTGGAGCTCGTGAGCGTTTCGTTCCCGCTTGAAATGACTGAAGTGGCGTCCGGTGGTGTCACAGAGGAAGGGGAAGGCACGTTCGGCAGCATCACTCCCGCGGGGCTCCTCATAGGATTCGGCGCTGGCGTCCTCCTTGTTCTCGCGCTCGGCCGTTTCGGATTGCGGAAGGGGTGATGGTCTGGAATAATAGCAGAAGCACAACATGGCTCTCCGCATAGCTATCAACGGATTGGGGCGCATCGGGCGGGCGTTTTTGAGGCACGTCGAGACCGAAAAGCCGGAAGGCGTTGAGATCGTAGCGGTGAATGACCTCGGCGATGCCGAGAATTTCGCGTACCTTCTCCGGCGCGACACGGTCTACGGTCCCGCGCCATTCCCGGTATCTTTCAAGGAGGGCGCTCTCGTTGTGAACGGACGGGACGTGAAGTTCCTCTCCGAAAAAGAGCCCGCGAAGCTCCCGTGGAAGGATTTGAAGATAGACATCGTTATCGAATCGACCGGCATCTTCGAAAGCTACGAGAAAGCCAAGGCGCACCTTGACGCTGGTGCAAAACGCGTCGTCATCTCGGCGCCTGCGAAGGGCGAGCCGCCCTCGGGTGTCTCAGGCGCGATGGTCCTCATGGGCGTGAATGAAGAAGCTCTGAAGACCTGCACTATCTCGTCGAACGCTTCCTGCACAACGAACGCGGTGGCGCCTTTGATCGCCATTCTCGACGAGAAGCTCGGCATCGATAAGGCGCTTTTGAATACGGTCCATGCCTACACCGGCACCCAAGCTCTCGTCGACGGGCCAGCGAAGAAGGATTTTCTCCGCGGTCGCGCCGCCGCGCAGAACATCATCCCGTCCTCGACCGGCGCCGCGAGCGCGGTTGGGGCTGTGATGGGGCACCTCTCCGGAAAATTCGACGGCATCGCGATACGCGTGCCGGTCGCCGTGGGCTCGGTCGCCGACATCACCTTCATCGCGAAGCGCGACACCACGAGAGAGGAAGTGAACGACATCCTCCGTAGGGCGGCTCTGGAGCCGCGCTGGAAAGGCATCTTCCGCGTGAGCGATGAGCCGCTGGCATCCTCCGACATCATCGGAGACACGCACGCCTCCATCGCGGATCTCTCCCTCACGCGAGTCATCGGAAACCTGGTCAAGGTATTCGGCTGGTACGATAACGAGATGGGGTACTCGCAGACTCTCCTCCGGCACGTCATGGAAACCGGTAAATATATTACATGACCTGAATCCCGTTAGAGGTTCCGGAAGTCGGATATATGGTAAGCTCGAATCAAAGCCACATGACTCCACGATTTAAGAAGCGCTCTAATCGTATGGAAGCAACCGCTTCCTACCTCTAACGGGATGAAAGTCGTCTTCGCAGCGGATCACGCGGGATACCACCTCAAAGAGGCCCTGAAGCCGTTTGTTGAGTCGCTCGGCTACGAGATCGAGGACAAGGGAGCGTTTTCGTTCGACGAGAACGACGACTATGTTCCGTTCATCAAAGCGGCGGCGGAGGAGGTCGCGAAGGACCCGGAGAGCGTCCGCGGCATCGTCCTCGGAGGGTCCGGCATGGGCGAGGCCATCGTCTCGAATCGTTTCAAAGGCGTCCGCTGCGCTGTCTTTTATACGCCCGCGCTTCCCCCGGGCGCGGCGGATGTTGAAGGAAGGGCCTCAAGCGACCCTTTGGAGATACTGAAGCTCACCCGCGAGCACAATGATGCGAACATGCTCTCCTTGGGCGCGCGTTTCCTGACCCGCACGCAAGCCCAGGAAGCAGCCCGGAAGTTCCTCGAAACCCCATTTCCGGCGGCAGAGCGCCATGCACGAAGGGTGACGATGATAGACGAGTGAGAGGGCTGGAGACCGTGGTACCATTTCCATAGGGATTTTTTAACGCGCAGCCGCATATAACAACCGTGGGAGGGGTTTCATTCCAGGAAGACGAGAACTTCGGACTGCCGCGGCGCCCGTTTTCAAAGGGGGGAGCCGGAGGGAGCATCTCCGGGTTCCTGATGAAGCTCGGTATTGCCAAAAACCAGAAGCAGGCGGACATCATCCTCCTCGTCATATTTGCCTTCCTTCTTCTCGGGACCGCGTACCTCGTGATGTCGCAGGGGAGCAACCTGCCGAGCGGTTCTCAAAAATACGACCCCACCGACCCCGCGCTCGAGGACATGACGCGCTAAGACACCATGTACCGCTTCGCGCGCTCCAAGTCCGGCTTCACCTTGATAGAACTTTTGGTCGTCTTGGCCATCATCGGTATGCTCTCCGCGGCGGTCTTGACGTCGCTCACCGCTTCGCGCGCGAAGGCGCGTGACTCGAAGCGCCTCCAAGAGATAACCCAGTTCCAGAAGGCACTCGAGCTGTACTTCGCGACCTATAACCAGTATCCCGTGGCGTGCGGCAATGTGACCGGCGCGTATCGCGGGCACGGCTCGAACTTCGGGAACTGCGATACCGACTACGTCATGGGCATCGCCCCGACCTACCTGGCGAAGCTTCCCGTGGACCCCGGCGGCGACAGCACCGATGGCTACATCTACCAGGTCGATACCTCGCGGCAGAACTACAAGATCATGAGCTACCAAAAGCTCGAGACGTACACGAAGAACGCCGGTGACGTGAACGCCCGTTGCCCTTCCTCCTGCGCGAACACCTACTGCTCGGGCGCGTACCTCGCGCGCCACACGGCAGGAGCGTCCTGCTGGTGAAGCCTGTGGCAGAGGTCATCCCCGCCGTCCTAGTCACCTCGCTCAAAGAACTTACGGCGACCTTGGCGCGCTTGAAGGGCCTCACGACCTGGGCGCAGATAGACGTCTGCGACGGATACTTCGTCCCGTCGCGCACGTGGCCTATGAACTCGGGCGATCGGGAAACCTTCAAGCTCATGGTGAACAAAAGGCAGAAGCTCCCGTACGCGGACGACTTCGCATTCGACCTCGATCTCATGGTCCATAGTCCAGAGAACGTCATCAGGGATTGGATCAAGCTCGGGGCCGCGCGAGTCAGTATCCACATCGAGGCGAAGCATGATTTCGCCGCATGCCGCCGCGCGGCGGGGGATGAGGTCGAGCTCGGCGTCGCGCTCGTCGCCGATACGCCCCTTTCGCGCCTCGAGCCGTTCAAAGGTCAATTCGACTACATTCAACTCATGGGGATCGCCTCAATCGGGAAGCAGGCTCAGCCCTTCGACGAGCGGGTGCTTGAGCGCATCCGCGAGGCGAAGCGGATGTTCCCGGGTGTTCCCATCCAGATAGACGGCTCCGTGAACGCGGACACAGCGCCGCGTCTCATCGAAGCGGGGGCGGACCGCCTCGTCTCCGGTTCGTATATACTGCGGGCAGAGGATCCGAAAAAAGCCATCAAAACCCTCGCGCACGCATGAGTCCCGTTAGAGGTTACATTGTTATAAGCGATCTCCGAGCCATCACAAAAATGTCGCAGGTCGAACGCTTATCAAGCTCCGATAACGTACGGACGCCCCGGGCGTCCTACCTCTAACGGGATGAGCCGCTACCTTACTGAAGAGAAGAAGAAACACCTCGAAGCGAAAGCGACCCTGGTCCGCGAAACGCTGATCCGCATGCTCGTCGCGGCGGGCTCCGGCCACACGGCGGGACCCCTCGGGATGGCGGACATCTTCACGGCGTTCTATTTTCATATCCTCAATCACGATCCGAAGAATCCGGCTTGGCCGGAGCGCGACCGCCTCATCCTCTCCCACGGGCACATCACGCCTGTGAGGTACGCCACGATGGCACACGCGGGGTATTTTCCGGTGGAGGAGTGCCTCACCTTGCGCAAGTTCGGCTCACGGCTCCAGGGGCACCCGGAGCGGCATTTTCTTCCCGGCATTGAAACCACTTCGGGTCCGTTGGGGTCCGGCCTCTCGCAAGCCGCGGGCTACGCCTACGGCGCGCGGATGGACAAGCGGAAGTTCTTCGTCTACTGCTTCATGTCGGACGGGGAACAGCAGGAAGGGAATACGTGGGAAGGCGCCATGTTCGCAGGCGCGAACCGTCTCTCGAACCTCATTGCTGTTCTTGACCGGAACAACATTCAGATAACTGGAAACACCGAAGAGATCATGACGTTGGAGCCCCTGCGCGCGAAATATGAAGCGTTCAACTGGCACGTCATCGAGATCGACGGGCACAACCTCGAGGAGATCGTGGACGCGGTTGAGGAAGCGAAAGCCATCAAGGAGAAGCCGACCGTAATTCTCGCCCACACCATCCCCGGGAAGGGAGTCCGCGAGATCGAAGGGAATTTCCTCTGGCACGGGACGCCGCCGAAAAAAGAGCAGATGGAGTCGTTCATCGCGCAGATCCGGGAGTCGGCGGGAAGCTCATAACCATGCAATACCGAAAAGTACAGAGCGGATACGTGATACGCATCATGCGCGACGAGGAAGTCCTCGGGGCACTCCGCGGCTTCTGCGCGGAGAAAGGGATCGGCGCAGGCGCCCTTTCGGGAATCGGAGCCGTCAAGAATGCCCGGTTCGGGCACTACGACCTTTCAGCGAAGAAGTTCGTCTTGACCGATTACCCCGCGATGCTTGAGCTTCTCTCGATGAGCGGGAACATCGCCGCGGTCGATGGGAAGCCGTGGGTTCACATTCATGGGGTGTTCTCGGAGCAGGACAACCACGTCCTCGGAGGACACGTGGATGCGATGACGGCCGCCATTACGGTGGAAATCCATCTCGTCGAGCATGGCATGACCATAGAAAAGAAACTCGATGATTTTTCCGGCCTGAAGCTCCTCGCCCTCGAAGACCAGCATGCTTAACCCCGACGCAAAGCTTTCGGAAAAGCCCTTGACCGACGCGGTCGAGATGGCGCCGACCAGGGACGGCCTGGGGCGCGGCACGGTCGAGGCCGGGAAGAAGGACGAGCGTATCGTCGTCCTTTCCGCCGATCTCGCCGAGTCGACCCGTGCGGAGTGGTTCAAGAAGGAATTTCCCGACCGCTACATCGAGGTGGGCGTCGCCGAGCAGAACCTCGCGACAGTCGGCGCGGGCCTCGCGAATTACGGGAAAATCCCGTTCATCACGTCCTACGCGGCGTTTTCGCCGGGCCGGAATTACGAGCAAATACGGACCACCATCGCTTTGAACGACGTCCCGGTGAAAATCTGCGGGATGCATGCGGGGGTGCAGACCGGCCCCGACGGTGCGACGCACCAGATGCTCGAGGATATCAGTATGATGCGAGCGCTTCCGAACACGGTTGTCATCATTCCTGCGGACGCGGAGGAGGGACGTAAGGCGACCATCGAGGCGGCCGCGAACGGCAAGCCCACGTATCTCCGCTTTGGCCGCGAGAAGATGCCTCTCTTCACGACCGCAGCAACCCCGTTCTCCATAGGGAAGGCCTACTATCTCTGGAAATCCGAAAAGCCCGATGTTGCGATATTCGGGTGCGGCCCCCTCCTGTATGAAGCCCTGAAGGCGGCGAAGGCGCTCGAAGCGGAGGGGCTCCAGGCACTGGTCGTTAATGTCCACACCGTGAAGCCACTCGATGAGGTGACTATCATCGAAGCGGCCCGGACGGCGGGCGCTGTCGTCACGGTTGAAGAACACCAGATCGCGGGCGGCCTCGGCGGCGCGGTCGCCGAAACGCTCGCGCGGAATCATCCGACGCCGATGGAGTTCATCGGGATGCATAACGAATTCGGGCAATCCGGAACCGCATGGGAGCTTTTCAAGCACTACAAGCTCGACCACGCAGGTATCCTGGATGCCGTGAAAAAAGTGGTAAAGCGAAAATGACTCTCAAGGAGAAAGCGGAAGAACTTCTCAATCTCGCCGGTATCGCCGTGAACGGCACATCGCCGTGGGACATCCATGTCCGCGACGAGCGCCTGTACGGCCGTGCTTTGTCGGGAGGTTCGCTCGCGCTCGGGGAGTCGTACATGGACGGCTGGTGGGACGCGGAAGACCTCGCGGAATTCTTTGACCGGGTGCTTCGTGCGGATCTCGTCAGGAAAGTGCGGCCGAACCTGGAATCCCTCGTCTACTACGTCATGGCGCGCTTCACGAATCTCCAAAGCCGCGAACGCGCGAGTCACGTCGCTGAGCTCCACTACAACATCGGGAACGACCTCTACCTCTCGTTCCTCGATCCCTACAACCAGTACACCTGCGGCTACTTCAAGGACACCGACGATCTCAATGTCGCCCAAGAAAAGAAGCTCGACCTCATCTGCAGGAAGCTGGAACTCAAGTCAGGCGAACACGTCCTCGATATTGGAAGCGGATGGGGAGGATTCGCCAAGTTTGCGGCGGAGCGTTACGGAGTCCGCGTGACGGGAGTCAGCATTTCAGATGAGCAGCTTCTGTATGCGCGCGAGTTCTGTAAAGGGCTTCCGGTCACTTTCGTGAAGCGGGATTATCGCGCTCTCGAGGGCTTGTTCGACAAGGTCCTCATCTGCGGCATGATCGAGCATGTCGGCTACAAGAATTACCGCACCCTCATGGAGGTCGTTCACCGGGTACTTCGCGGCGGCGGGTTGTTCCTTCTTCATACCATCGGGGGGAATTCAAGCGCGACGAGCATCGATCCGTGGATTCACAAATACATCTTCCGAAACGGCATGCTCCCCTCGATCACCCAGCTCGGAGCTGCCATTGAGCGCCTCTTCGTGATGGAAGACTGGCACAACTTCAGCGCCTACTACGACAAGACCTGTGTCGCCTGGTTCAGGAATTTCGATGCCCGCTGGGTCCAGCTCAAGGAGAAGTATGGAGAACGATTCTATCGGATGTGGAAATACTACCTCCTCTCGTCGGCCGGTTCCTTCCGTTCGCGCTCGAGCCAGCTCTGGCAAATCGTCCTCTCGAAAGAAGGGGTTCCGGGAGGATACGTCGCGACGCGCTGACCGTGAGAAGGGACATCAACACAGTGGCCGGGGTCTTCGTCATCCTCATCGTCTCCATCATCTTCGGGTACGTCCTTCTCGAGCAGAGCGAGTCACTGTCGGACACCGTAAATTACACGCCGAGCGGCATCGCAGAGATACGCTCGCTCCAGAACGCGCTCCGTGACAAGGAGCCGACGCCGCTCAACGCGACGAGCTCGGAGCAGCCTTAAGCGCTTCCTCAAGCTTGTCTTTCATAAGGAGTCCCGCCTGGGCGCCGATCCTCTGGACGACGTAGGCCGCGTTCACCGTACCGCGTTTCATGGCGTCTTCGAGCGGAATGCCCATCGTGACATAGGCGGCTGTGGTCGAGGAGAACGCGTCGCAGGCGCCGGTCCGGTTCACGGGAGGCGCGATGTCCGGATACATGGGGAGATGAAAAACAGTAGCGCCCTCGAGTGCGTAGACGCCATTTTTTCCGTCCGTGAGGACCGGGGTTTTCGGTCCGAGCTTCCGCATCGCTTCGAGGAGCGCCTTCTCGCTTTTTTCCTTGGTGTCGAGGATGCGCTGGTATTCTTCTTTGTTTGCGAAAAAGAGCCCCGCGCGCTTATAGAGCCGGGAGAGGCGTTCGACCCCTATCTTCATCTGAAACGTCCCCGGTTGGAACGCGAAGAGGACCCCGGGGTGCGCCTCCAACCAATCGACTATCGCATCGTGGTACGCCTCGGTTCCCGAAGCGAGCGAGGAAAGGTAGACCGTTTTCGGGATAGGAAGGTCGCGCGGGAGTTCGTACGGATACGCCTGATGCTTCACGAGAATGGTGCGCTCCGCGTGGTACGACAAGACGAAGTGGTAATTCGTTGGTATTTCTGCGTGCTCCCGGACCCATTTCGTCTCGAGGCCCTCTTTTTTGAAATACTCGAGGATCTCAGTCCCATATCCGTCCTTGCCGACATCGGTCACGTGCGCGGTCGAGAGCCCGAGCCGCGCCGCCGCGACCGCCGCGTTCGCGGCGTTCCCGACCCCCGGCACAACGGTCAGCGATTCGTAGGGTATCTTGTAGCCCCAGCGCATCGTGATGGTGCAGTCCACATCATCGACAGCACACGTCACGCGCGCATCCTTGAGCTCGATGAACGCGTCGGTCACCGTGTCGCCGATCGCGAGGAACTCTATCGGTTTCATGGTTGAGATTGTACCATCGCGCTCCGGTATACTGTCCGCATGACGCCGCTCGCGGAGGAGCTGAAACGTGTGGTCTCGGGCGAGGTTGATGACGCTCCGGAGACCTTGGAGCGCATGAGCCGCGACACGTCGCTTTTTAAGGTGCGGCCGAAAGTCGTTGTTTCTCCGCGGGACGCCGCGGACATCGAGGCTTTGGTCCGGTTCGTGTCCGAGCGGAAGAAAACCGACCCCGCGATCTCGATTACGACCCGCGCCGCGGGGACCGACATGTCCGGCGGGGTCCTCGGCGACTCAATAATCGTCAATACGACCGCGCATCTGAACCGCGTCATCGAAGTCGGCGACGGGTACGCCATTACGGAACCGGGCGCCTACTTCAGGGATTTCGACGCGGAAACCAAGAAGAAGGGCTTCGAGATGCCGGGGTACCCCGCGTCGCGGAACCTCGCCGCGGTCGGGGGGATGGTGGCGAACGACGCGGGAGGCGAGAAGAACCTGAAGTACGGAAAGACATCCCGGTATGTGGAGGAACTCGACGTCGTCCTCGCGGACGGGAAGACCCATACGCTTTTGAAGCTCGAAGGCGCGGCGCTCACGGCGAAGCTCGCGGAGCGATCGTTCGAGGGGGACCTCTACCGCGCCGTCGCCGGCATCGTTTCCAAGAATCAGGACGTCATCATGAACGCAAAGCCGGACGTGAAGAAGAACTCCTCCGGCTATGCACTGTGGGACATCGGCGACCCCGATGGAAAGGGGGGCCCTTCCAACGGGGCGGGTGGCACTCCCTGGCTCGACTTGGCACGTCTTTTTTGCGGCTCTCAAGGGACTTTGGGAATCATCACGAAGATACGCTTTCGGCTCGTGAAACCCAAACCCTTCTCCTCCATGCTCGTCATCTTTTTAAAAGAATTCAAGGAGCTTACGACCGTAGTCCCGAACGTGCTCTCGTACGAGCCGGACAGTTTCGAATCCTACGATAACCACACGTTCTCGATAGCGATAAAATATTTTCCCGAGCTCGCTGTCCAGATGAAGGCTGGCATCATCGAGCTCGGGTTCCAACTTCTCCCGGAGATGTTCATGATCGCGACAGGCGGCATTCCGAAGATGGTCCTCTTGGTCGAGTTCCGCTCTGATTCGCAGGAGGAGACGCTCCGCAAGGCGACCGAGCTTCGCTCCGCGCTCGAGGCCTCCCACGCGGGCCTCAAGATGCGCATCGCGAAGGACGAGCGGGCGTCCCGGAAGTTCTGGACCATCCGCCGCGAGAGCTTCAACCTCCTCCGGAAGAAGATTCGCGGGAAGCGAACCGCTCCGTTCATTGACGATTTTGTCGTTCGGCCCGACTACCTTCCCGACTTCCTGCCGAAACTCACCAAAATCCTCGCCGAATACGAAAACCACATGACCTACACCATCGCGGGACACGTGGGCGACGGGAACCTTCACGTCCTTCCTCTCATAGACCCGAAGCACCCCAGGATCCGGGAGATCATGGACGAAATGGCGCACAAAGCCTATGACCTCGTCCTCTCATACCGCGGCTCCATCTCGGGGGAACACAACGACGGCTACATCCGGACGCCCTACTTGGAGCAGATGTTCGGCGCAGAGATGGTTGGCCTCTTCGGGGAGGTGAAGCGCGCGTTCGACCCCTTGAACATCTTTAATCCGGGGAAGAAAGTCGGCACGACGTTCGCAGACGCCGCGAAGCATTTTGACCTTCCCTCGTGACCGTGGCGCGGAGCGCAGGCAGACGCTACAATCTGAACGCATGGATTGGGTGAAGCCGTTCGGCGAGATTGGGAAGGGCGACGCGGCGCTTGCAGGCGGAAAAGGAGCGTCCTTGGGCGAGATGACGCAGGCCGGCATCGCGGTCCCTCCGGGGTTCGTCGTAACGGCGCCCGCATTCGAACACTTCCTCACAGAAACCGATCTCGCCGTCGAGATCGACGCCATCCTTTCGACCGTTGACCCGAAGAATACCGAGACCATCGAACGCGCGTCAGAGAAGATACAAGAACTCATCCTCCGTCCCGAACGCCCGATGCCAAAGGACATCGAAGCTGAAATAGAGGAAGCTTTCAAAAAGCTCAACACAGAATTCGTCGCCGTGCGCTCATCCGCGACCGCGGAAGACAGCTCCGCCGCCGCATGGGCAGGGCAGCTCGATACCTATCTCAACACGACCGAGCTCACGGTCCTTCCGAACGTGAAGCGGTGCTGGGCGTCCCTCTTCACTCCGCGCGCCATCTTCTATCGGTTCGAGAAAGAACTTCACGCGACGAAAATCTCGGTCGCCGTGGTGGTCCAGAAGATGGTCGCCTCGGATGCCGCGGGCGTCGCGTTCTCGGTTCACCCCGTGACCGAAGACCGCAATCAGATAATCATCGAGGGCACGTTCGGCCTAGGAGAGTCGGTAGTGTCAGGGCAGGTGACACCTTCTTACT
>CAYHKM010000018.1:0-14219 GCA_964357285.1 uncultured Candidatus Saccharibacteria bacterium | reverse complement strand
GGACTCGAACCAGGAACCGCAGAGGTATAAGCTCTGTGCTCTAACCATTGAGCTACGGGCGTGAACGAGGAGTGTCGCGAAAGCTTGCTTTCATGACATCCGAGCGAGCCGCCCGAAAGCTTTGCTTAGGGGCGGATTGATGAATTATAGTGCGGAATCGTTCAAAAAAAAGCCCTCCACGCTGGCCACTTCAAACACCCACAAATCTACATCTCGATTCCGCACCATTTACAGTAGTGTCTGCCTCCTGCGCTTTTGGCCGCTTTTTCTTTTGATGTTTGCCCGTGGGGCTGTCGGGACAGCTCCCTGTTCCCGCCATCATCGTTTCGTTCCGTCTAAGTAGCCCTCTCGTACTCCGACATGAATCGTGCCTACGCCTGGTGCTCGATGTCCTTCTTCCTTTTCGGGGTGATGCCATGGGCGATGAGGATCACCTCGAATTCCGGCTGTTCGATGGTCTCCACCTCCATGAGGCGCTTCGCGATGGCGGTGAGGAGCGGGCGATACTCGTCGATGGCGTCCTGCGCCTTCTTGTACGCGCCGTCGATGATTTTCTTAACCTCTGCGTCGATCTGCGCGGAAACTTTCTCGGAATATTCCTTGTCGTTCATGCCGCGACCGAAGAGGGTGCGCCCGCCTTCGCCTTCGAGGGCGATGGGGCCAACCGTGTCCGACATGCCGTACTTCGTGACCATGTCGCGCGCGAGGGCGGTCAAGACCTGGAGGTCGTTCGAGGGGCCGGTTGTAAGATCTTTGAATATTTCACGCTCGGCGACGTATCCCCCCAATGACACCGCGATGTCGTCGAGGAATTCGTTCTTAGACTGCATCCTCGTGTCTTCGATGGGGAGCTTCAGGGTGTACCCCGCCGCACGTCCGCGGCTGATGATGGACACCTTGTGGACTGGGTCCGCGTACGGGAGAACCGACGAGACCACGGCATGGCCCGCTTCGTGGTACGCGGTGATCTCCTTCTCTTTTGCATTGAGGAGGTGCGATTTGCGCTCGGGTCCGAGCATCACCTTCTCGATGGAACGGACGAGGTCGAATTGGGCCACGGTCTTCCGGTTTTCGCGCGCCGCGAGGATGGCCGCTTCGTTCATGAGCGAGTAGAGGTCCGCTCCGGAGAACCCGGGTGTCCGCTCGGCGATAACGCGCAGATTTACGTCCTCTGCAAAGGGCTTTTTCCTCCCGTGGACTTTCAGTATCTCTTCGCGGTCGGTCCTGTCTGGAAGATCAATGACGACGCGGCGATCGAAGCGGCCGGGACGGAGGAGTGCCGGATCGAGAACGTCGGGACGGTTGGTCGCGGCCATGACGATGACCTTCTCGTTCGGCTCAAAGCCGTCCATTTCGACAAGGATCTGGTTCAGGGTCTGCTCGCGCTCGTCGTTCCCGCCGCCGACGCCCGTTCCGCGCACGCGCCCCACGGCGTCTATTTCGTCCACGAAGATGATGGCGGGCGCAGCGTTCTTCGCCATGCTGAACAAGTCCCGGACGCGGGAAGCGCCGACGCCGACGAACATCTCGACGAATTCAGAACCGGATATCGAGAAGAAGGGTACCCCTGCCTCCCCCGCGACCGCCCGTCCAAGGAGAGTCTTCCCGGTGCCCGGCGCGCCCATAAGGATGACGCCTTTCGGGATGCGTGCCCCGATATCGAGAAACTTCTTCGGATTCCGGAGGAAGTCGACGATCTCCATAAGCTCCTCCTTCGCCTCCTTCGCGCCGGCGACATCGGCGAACGTCACGCGCTGGCTCAGGTCCCGGGGATCGACCATGCGCGCCTTCGACTGTCCGAACGTGAACGCCTGCATGCCCGCTCCGCGCACCTGCCGCGAGAGAAACCACACGAAAATGCCGATCAAGATGAGCGGAAGGACGATGGGCGCTAAGGAGAAGAACCAGTAGCGGAATCCGGATTCGTTCTTCACCTCGACCGAAACCGGCCCCAAGGCCTCGGGGGGGACACCGTAGTTTGCGAGGGTTTCCGAGAGTGCGGCATCCGCCTCTTTCTGCGCCTTCTTGGTGGAATCATCCGCATAGACGATTTTGAGTTCATCGCCCTGAATGATGATGGATTTCACCAGCCCCCCCTTGATGTCGCTCGCGACTTGAGAGAGCGGGGTGTTCTCGTCCTTTCCGGAGCCTCCGAAGAGAAGCGAGTAGAGGGAGACGATGACGAGCGCGACGACGATGGTCGAGGTCATGTTGCCCCACCCTCCGCCGAAGATGCTCGGGCTCCGGGGCGAGAGGAACGGGGTCGGCCTCTTGCCCTTCTGCGGAGGCCCTTTTGGTTTCGGGCCACTCGTGTCTCGCTTTTCGCTTTGCATTCCCGTCATTATACGGAATCGCTTGGAAAAGCGAAATCGCGCTACAATTCGTGGCGATGCGGGCAGTCATCGAGAACAAGAAGGCGAGGTTCGACTACGAATTCCTCGACACGTTCGAGGCGGGGATGGAACTCCGCGGCTTCGAGGTGAAGTCCTTGCGTGAAGGGCGCGGCTCCCTCACGGGCGCGCGCGTCGTCGTTCGCGGCGGCGAGGCGTATCTCGTCGGCGCTTCCATTCCGGCATACCAGGAAAAGAACGCGCCAGCGTCCTACGAGCCCGATCGTTCGCGGCGACTCCTCCTCAACCGGAAGGAAATCGCCGACATCGCCGCGCAGGAGGGCCAGAAAGGATTGACAATACTTCCTGTTATGGTGTACAATTCCAAGCGACGCCTGAAACTCAAAATCGTCGTCGCGCGGCATAAGAAGAAACACGACAAGCGCGCCGTTCTCCAAGAGCGCGACACGAAGCGGGAGATCAGGAGATCCTTGAAAAACGAATAGACGCCAAGAGTCCCTCCCCTAAAGCATGTCTTGGGTGGTTTACATTCTGTACAGCAAGAAGGACAAAAAACTTTATGTTGGTTGCACATCAAACATAGAGAAACGGCTTGAGAGTCACCAAAAAGGAAGGGTTCGTGCTACTGAAAATAGACGGCCACTTGTCCTGATACACACAGAAACACACCAAAAAGCTCGGGCGTTTTCAAGAGAACGTTTCTTGAAAAGCCTTTGGAGCGCCCGAGAGAAAAAGAAAATAGTCGGAAGGTATTTACGGGGCTAAACCCTAGACCGCTTTGCGGTCTAGGGTCGCCCGAACATATCTTGCCAAGCAAGATATGTTTTAGGGGGATGATTCGATTCGACGGCGGATTCAGCATACTGCATGCGGATCGGTGAATGCTCGAGACCACCTAAAATCTCGAGCGCCAAACGTGTGAAACCGTTTGTAAAGAGCCCGCTCCAGTTCGCTTTCGCGACTGTGTAACGTCGCTCTTCTGTCCTCGCTTCGGCCGGGACAGCGTCCGGCTCCCGACGCCTGATAGGGGGTCCCGGGTGTCATAGCATCAGGCTTCGTCCCTGCGCTCGTTCACCGCCGGGATAAGTTCACGAACTCGCCACCGCGCGCTTTCGTCAGTTTCTTAGCGCGATGGTTAAAACCGAAAGCTGACTACGGTCCGTAGAGTGCATGCGCTCGAGCCCGCTGGACGGGAGTTCATTACTCCCCATCTCCACAGGAATGAGTCCCGAGCCTGCGCTCGGGACGAGGGAGTAATGAAAGCCGGAGCGATGTCCCGACCCCTGGTCGGGACCGCGAGGCCGGGTCGGGAGCGAATGCGAGCGACGGCAAGCATTCGACTCCTGACCAGTACTCCCCATCTCCACAGAAGACACTTGCCTCCATTCGATATGGAGGGTATAACTCGACAAATTATTTCTAATAAAACCTCATGACTGCCGAAAACGGAGAGGAAGATGCGATGGCACAAGTGCCACCTGAAGATCCCCGCCGTGGCGCGTATTTCAGAGCGCACGGTCGACGTCGAACGGTAGATAAACCTCATCTCTATGTCGTCGGTGGGAGAACAATAATCACTATGTCAAACGGATCTGAAACGCCAGCCGTGATGGAAGCGAAGGACGCCGCGTGGTTCCTCTCGAATCCACTTGCGAAGAAGTGGGAGGAGCCGGGCGGAGCGCAGGCGCTCGTGGATCAAGACCCCGCTGCTACAAAGAAAAGCCTGAGCGGGAAACCGGACACAGTGACGTGCATGGACGGTCGGACGCATAAGGAGGGTAAGGTCGCCTGCGCGGGGTGCGGGCTGGCGCTGCTCATCGTAAACAACGTTAACATCCGGGGTATCAACCTGGCAGGCGGAGCCGAAGCGGCTGTGAATGCGCTCCCGTCTACCGTACAGAAATTCGTACGGGACCTCAGGGCCGCCGGTATCGTGAACACGGAAAGCCATCGGGGGTGCGGTGCCGGCGACCTGTATGCTGATTTCTTCAAGAAAAGGGGGTGGGGCGAGATGACAGGCGATGAAGCCGCTTTAGAATGGGCACGAACGCTTGCGACCCTTCTCGGTGGCAAGCACAAGGGCCACGTCGAAGTACACCCAAAGTTCCATAATGAACGTGCGGCCTACTACTCATTCTCAGATGCGTTCAATCCGGCCTCAGCTTCCGGTATATTCCTTCCGGGGTATGTGATTTCGCGAGGACGATTCAAAGAGAATCCGAATCAGGCGGGAGAGGAAATGCAGATCGCGGCCGGCATTTCACTCTCAAAAGCGGGATATGGAGACCGGTTCACGCGCGAATTCCCGTTCTTTTTTATTATCGTAGCCAGAAACAGCGAGGAAGCCGAACTCGGCAAGCGCGAACTCGGATGGCGACTGAATCAATACGGGGGCCGCGTCCAACTGCAAGTCATTATCGTCCCAAAGTAGAGAGTACTGGGCTGAACGCCGAATCGTGTTATAGTATCCGCTAAGAAACTTTTGAAACCCCGAACCCGCATTAACAAGGAGATACGAGCGACCGAGCTCCGCGTCGTGACCGACGACGGTGGGAACCTTGGCGTTCTGCCCACACAGGAAGCCCTTGCGAAAGCGAAGGCGATGAACCTCGACCTCATCGAGATATCGCCGAATGCGGTTCCGCCCGTCGCGAAGATTATGGACTTCGGGAAGTTCCAGTACCTCGAACAGAAGAAAGAGCGCGAGACAAAGGCTAAGGTGCATTCTACGGAAACGAAGTCTGTCCAGATCGAGGTCGGGACCGGCGAGAATGACCTTTTGAGGAAGGCGCGCCAAGCCGCCGGGTGGCTCAAGGAAGGCCATCGTGTGAAGATCGAGCTTTTTCTCAAGGGCCGGTACAAGTACATGGACCAGAAGTTCCTGAAAGAACGCCTGCAGCGCTTCGTCCTCCAGGTGCCGGAAGAGTACAAGGTCGCCGAGGGCATCGAACGGGGTCTCAAAGGCTTCACGATGATCATCGAACGCGCTTCGAAAAAGTCCTGAAGCGTCTTTTTGCGATTCGGGCAAGGTGGTGTATGATAGCCGGATTCCGCGAGGAATACGGCCATGAAAACCAATAAGTCCTATATGAAGAGGATCCGCGTGACGCGACGGGGGAAGCTCGTTGCCCGACGCGGCGGCCAAGACCATTTCAACGCCCGCGACGACCGTCGCGCTCGTACCAAGAAGGGCCGCACCACGACGGTCACCATGACCCGCGCCGACCGCGCACGCTTCCTTCCCGGCTCTTAATGCACTGAACTCAAGACCCTGAGCTCTGAACCAACCATATGGCACGCACCAAAGGAGGAGTAAAAAATGCGAAGCGCCGAAGAAGCGTCCTTCGAGCCGCGAAAGGATACCGATTCGCGCGCTCAAAAAAGGAGCGCGCCGCAATCGAGGCCTTGCGCCACGCCGGCAAATACGCGTTCGCGCACCGCCGGGATAAGAAGAATGACATGCGCCGTCTCTCTATCGTCCGCGTTAACGCGGCCTTGCGGGAGCGAGGACTCAAGAATTACAGCGGCTTCATCGGAGTCCTCAAGAAAGCGGGCGTCGCGCTCGACCGGAAGATCCTTGCCGAGCTCGCGATGAACCATCCGGACACGTTCGACCGTGTGCTGAAGAAAATCTCATAATAACCCCGCCTACGCGGGGTGTTTCCTTTGTTTGAAAACCATTCTTGCCAGGAAACAAAAGAAAAAGATTCAAAAACGTCGCGTAACAACTGATATCATATATGATATCAGTTTGAATGTTGAATTATGGCGACACCACGAGGCAGGTGAACACTACCTAGGCCGTTATCTCGGCCCAGATGAGCCGATGGTCGGAGCCAAAACGCTCCTCCTCGACTCCGGCAGCAGTGACCGAGAGCGGCTCGGACACGAGAATGTGATCGAGCTGGGAGCGGGAGAAGGGGTGCGTCACGCGGCCGAGGAGCGGATTTAAGAGTCCGAGGGACTCGAACCGGCGCTCAAAGGGACCCCGCTCGTCATGCCAGGGAAGGGCTTCCGCAAGGGGCGATCCTAAGACCCAGTTCAATGGCTTCAAGAACGGGTCCTCGATGACATTCAAATCGCCGCAGATCACGACAGGATGTCCCTCTGGAAACGATTCGGCGACGACGGAAAACTCCTTCACCCGCTTGAACGGTGCCGAAAGCGAGAGGTGGATCGAGAAGACGCGCACAAACCCGTTCCCGATCTCGATGTCAGCATAGACGGCTCCCCGGTCGGAGCTCGTCGACCACCCGAATGGGCGCATGAGCTCCACGAATGCGCGGGTCCTCATGGGCCAGGGAAACGCAGGAAACCGGAGGCGGGCGGACGCGCGGATGGGGTGGCGCGAGAGGATGACCGAGTACAGCCGTTCGTCCTGTCCCCGCCCGAGGTGGCGCACAAGCTCCACCGCATGGGCCACCTCACACCCGAGGGTCCCGAGACGCGGGAGGACATGTTCGGGAACCTCCTGAAACGTAAAAATATCGAAGTCGAGGCGCGCGAGATGAGCGAGCGCGCGGTCGAATTGCCTATTCGCGAACAAGACATTCCATGAATAGACCTTCATACGGGAGCTCATTCCTGCCTTCCTCACTACCCGATCAGTATTAGGGTTTCAGGGAAACCGACTCACCTTCCCGCGGTACCGAGGCCTCAATGCCCAGAAACCCAGAAATGCGCTGCGCGAGGAATGCTGCGGCCTCCGTTTCTCCCAAGACGACAAAGACCTTCTGCGGCTTTACGGCTTCCGCATACGCGAGAAGGTCGTCGCGGTCGGCGTGAGCAGAAAACCCGTCGGTCGAGACGACCTTCGCGCGCGAAGTAATCCACCGCCCGTCGATCTCAACCTTTCGCTCGCCGTCCTTGAGGCGTCGGCCCAAGGAACCCGGAACCTGGTAGCCAACGAGAAGGAGTATCGTCGATTTCTCCGGAAGGTATCGCGCTTCGTGTCGGCGGATGCGCCCTCCGTGGGACATGCCAGCGCCGGCGAGAATCACCTTGGGCGATGGCTTTTCGTCGATCGCGCCGGACGCAGACTGATCCGTTGTGACAGAAAGCCCGGGGAACGAGAAGGGGTCGTCGCCGCGCCCGATGCGCTCCCGAAGTTCGGTGCGGAGATACTCGGGGTGGGACCGATAGATTTCAGTGACCTTGGCCGCAAGCGGGGAATCCATGAAAACCGGCATGGGCGGGATTTTCCTCTCTGCGATCCCACGGTCGAGGGCGTCGAGGATGATCTGGGTGCGTTCGAGCGAGAACGCGGGAATGAGCAGGGTTCCCTTCTGCGCGGCCGCCAGCCGGACCGCTCCGTAGAGCGCGTCTTCAGCATCCGTGAGCGAGCCATGGAGCCGGTTCCCATAGACGCTCTCACTTACGAGGTAATCGGCCTGGGGCGGCGTCTCCGGGTCTGGCACGAGCGCCGCTGGAGTGCGGCCGAGGTCTCCCGTAAAGAGGAGTTTCGTGCCGAAGGCTTCGATGAGCACAGCCGCCGAACCCATGATGTGTCCCGCGTTCCAAAGCGTCACGGAGACGCCATCCGCGATGCGGACGGGGCTTCGATAGGGCACGGACTCAATGCGTGCGACCGCCTTCGTGACATCGTGCGGGAGATATGGTGGCTGGTAGCCGCACCGCTTCGCCTCCTCGACGATGAGCTTCACGGAGTCTTCAAGCATGATCGGCATGAGGGCCTTCGTCGCCTTCGTCGCGTATGCTTTCCCGCGGAACCCTTCGTTCACGAGCCGCGGGAAGAGACCGATATGGTCGGCATGCGCATGAGTGAAGACGATAGCGTCGACCGACATCGGATCATACGGGAAGGGGCTTGTGTTCAGGGGATCGCAAAACCGCGCACCCTGCGCGAGGCCGCAATCGATGAGGATGCGGGTTCGGCTCTCCCCGCGGACCGCCTCCACGAGGAAATTCGAGCCGGTGACTCGCCGCGCGCCACGCACGAACGTAAGCGAAAGCGACGCTTCAGACATACCGGCTCATGGTGAGATACGCTGTGGCTCCGCCGAGGATATCCATGACGATGTCCCCCGCGGTGTCCTGCCAGTAGCCCGCCTGCCCTTTCGTGACGCCGATCGCGTATTCAAAATATTCCCAGAGAAGCCCGACGATGAGAACGGCGGCCATGACGAGCACAAAACGGGCTCGAGTACGACGCGTGGCGGCAACGAACTCGTACGCGAGGAGCCACGTGAAGGAAAGCCCGACGAGGAGGCCGCCGAGGAAATGCACCGGCAGATCGAACCAATGGAACCGCCAGTAGAGAAAATGCTCGACCGCCGCGGCATGGACGAGAGCAAGGACGAGAGCTGAAAGCGCGATTACCGCACCGAACGCGATTCGCGACGACATCCCACGCATTAAAGCACTAAAACATCCCGCGAACGCGAGATGTTTGAGAAGGGCTACTGGGGAGATTAACCTGTGGCTTTCGCCCAGGTGGGTGCCCGCAATCCTGTTCCATCGGACGCCCGAAGGCTTCTCCAGGAAAGGACGATGTGAGGCTCCCGATGATTTTTTATTCGAGGTTAATTGCCTCCAATAACCCCATTTCAGGGTAACACGGAGCGCACAACACGGAGCGCAAAATGCACAAACTCCTTGCCGGCACTACGCGTCGCACGCCTTACGACTCGTCCACGCCGAAGCGCTTATAGTCGTAAATGGTGCTTTTGCCGAACCAGAACGCTATCTCGTGTAGCGCTTCCTCGGGCGTCTCCGACGCATGCGCGAGGTTCATAACGGCGCGCTTCTCGCTATTCGCTATTGCAGCAGAGTCCGAGGAGTAGTCGCCGCGGAAGGTGCCCATCTCGGCGAGGTACGGCATTGTGGGGCCGACGATTTTCCGGACCATGTCGACCGCGTGGACTCCTTTGACGACCATCCGGACCAGGGGGGCTGAAACCATGTAATCAACGAGCCACTTCCTGACCATAATGCCGATTTTCTCCGGGTCGTCGGTGCCGAGTTCTTTTTTCGGATCGATGCTGTATTGCGTATAGGTCTTCAATGACTTTTCGCCGAGGCGCTTTATCCAGGCAAGGTCCTTCGGGTAGTGCGTGTCGACCTGCGTCAGGGTCGGCTGGAACATTTCGAGGGCGACGATTTTCAGGTCCCGCTGCTCGAGCCGGCGGATCATCTCACCGATGAGGCCTTTGCGGACGCCGTCGGGCTTGAGCATGAGGAACGTCACCTCGTCCTTGAGTGTCTTTGCGGACATAATTGGAGGCATCCTAGCACAAGGGCGACGCGCGCGGAAGACTACGGCTCGAGCATGCGTTCGTACTTGCGGCGGATCTCTTCTTCGACGGTGTTGCGGTCGCGGCCGTAGCGCTGGTACGACATTTGCTTTAGTGTATCGATGTTCGTGAAGTCGCCGGGGTGGAACGCGGTGGTCTCGAGGGTGAACGGCGGTATGGGCTTTCCGCCGGCGAGAAGCTTCAGGTATGCGTGGTAGTTGTCCAGCCGGACGAAATCCTGCGACGTGAAGTACGGGTCGAACTGTTTCGTCATGTACTCGGCGTCGTCAGGCCCGACGCGGAAGACGGTCAGGGTGCCGACGTTCCCAAAAACCGCGTTCTTGATCTCGGGTATGAGTTGGCCGATGAACTGGTGTGCCATGGTGAGGGAGAGGCGGAACTTGCGCGCCTCGGAGAGGATGACGGCGACCGTGTTCGTCGTCACGTTTTGGAACTCGTCGATGTAGAGGTAGAAGGGCGGAGGATTCTGATGGAGGTATTCGGTTCGCGCAAGGGACGTCATCATGATTTTTCCGACGATGACGAGCCCGAGGAGGTTCGCGTTCACGTCCCCGAGGCGCCCCTTGGAGAGGTTCACGAGGAGGATCTTCTTGTTGTCCATGACGTCCTTGAAATTGAATGCCGAGCGCTGCTGACCCACGATCGGGCGCATGATCTCGTTCGCGATGAAGATGTCGAACTTCGACGTAATGTACGGGACAACGTTCCGGAGGTCGCCCTCGCCGCGCACGTTCTCGGCGATATCCTCCCAGAAGTGCCGGACTATTGGGTTCCGGCAACGCGAGAGCTTCAGGTGCCGGAAGTCCTCGTCGGACAGGACTCGCGAGATGTCCATAAGCGTTGAACCCGTGTCGGGGTCTTCGAGGACGAGGAGGGTCGCGTTCCGGAAGTACTGCTCGAAGATGGGGCCGAACGCTTCAGGCACGTCGCCGTAGAGCTTCTTGAATATCTTGAACATCTCATCGACAACGAAAGTCTTCTGATCCGGGAACCGCGGATCGAACTCAAGCATGTTCATGCCCATCGGACGGTCGGTGTAGGCGGGATCGAAGTAAATGACGTCGTCCCAACGCTCCTTGGGAATGCGGGAAAGGATCTCGAGGACATCGACGCCGTGCGGATCGATGAAACAGATCCCTTCCCCGTTCTCGATGTCCTGCATGATCATATTCTTCAGGAAATTGGTCTTCCCGGTGCCGGTCTGCCCGATGACATACATGTGGCGGAGGCGGTCGTCCGGCGTGAAATGTATCTTTGTCTCGATGTTGGAGTAGACGTTCTTCCCGATGACGATGCCCTTCTCCGGCAGCCCCGGGACCGCAGGGAGCCGTTTCGCTTGAGCTGTCTTCAGTTCACGCGATGACGTCGTCCCGCCCGCTATCGCAAGATGAAAGAGCGCCGAGAGTTCAGAGAGGTTCATGGGAATGAGGGGACTGAAGAAATGGTTGCGGTGGGGCAACTTCATAATGTCGCGGAACACTTCCCGGATAAGGGTCTCGTGATGAGCGTGCCGGTCAACGGTGCGAAAGATGAAGTGGCGCAGGAATTCCCGGATGTGGCGCTTCCCGGTTATCGTCCTCAAGCGTAACCGGTTCCCTTTCGGGTCGTCATACTGGCCCAAGACCTCGCCGATCTCGTTCAAAATCGCCTCAGCGCGCGCTTTCGTCCGCGCGGAGGCGACGATGCGGATATTGACGCCATAAATCATGCTCTGCATCTTCTTCTTGACCGACTCGACCGCATGTGCGTCGACGTCCTTCTCCCCTTTCTTTTTCTCGCCCTCCTCAAACGATTTCCCAACCTCCTGGGCCACGTGGGGCATGAGCGTTCGCCAGAGGGGAAGCTTGAACGCGACGCCGTGATGCAGATAGACCGCGGTCGTCGATTTATTGCCCTTTTGGAGGTCTCTCATCACCCAAGCCATGCGCCTCACGTGGTAGTCGCCCGCGGTCGCGACGACGAACTGGATGGTGGCGCCCTCGCCCTCTTTGGTCATTTTCGACATTGCGGCAAGAGTGACATTCAAAGGGTCATAGATAAACTCCTCGCCCACCTTTAAGGGGAGCGGGTGCGGTCGCGCGTACGTGGCGTAGGCGGCTACCGTCGCGCCGAATTGGTTGAACGGGTTGTAGTCGTCCTTCTTTTCAACGACATATGCGCGAGGGAACACCGCGAAGATCTGCTTCTCAATGAGGTCTCGTTTCGAGCGCGGCACCGAGACGTAGAAGATGGCGTGCTCGCCCCCCTGCCCCACGGCTATCTCGAAGGTAAGGTGCTGGCGGTGGATGAGTTTCCGAAGACGGTATTCCTTGAAGAATATCGGGTCGGGGAAATATTGGTGCGGGAGCATCGCAAGGTAGAGCTGTTCCATCTGGGTCAAGACTTCCTTCAAGGAACCGCCCTTGTCGGGGGGAGGCGTGGGGACGCTGACTTCCAAGAGGACCGAGTCGATCGCTTTCGCCAAAGGGTCGTCGGGGTCGAGGCCGGGAATGGGATGCCCTGCTTTTTT
Organism: uncultured Candidatus Saccharibacteria bacterium; assembly: GCA_964357285.1. Taxonomy (GTDB): domain Bacteria; phylum Patescibacteriota; class Minisyncoccia; order Phycocordibacterales; family Phycocordibacteraceae; genus Phycocordibacter. The sequence continues at coordinate 2,085 of CAYHKM010000018.1, read as the reverse complement.
GTATTGCACGAGGAGACGGTGAAAATCGTCCTCGAGGTGTGGGTTGTCGAGGTGGTCGAGCTCACGAAGCGCCGCTTTGAATCCCTTGGCTTGGAGGATGCCGAGGAGCTCTTCCATGTCCTTGTCGTTCGAGTCGGGGGTGAGTTCGAGCGTGACGCCCTCGCGTTCTTCTTCCTTCTTCCGCTCTCGCACGCCGACCAGTTCTGTCGGGGGAAGGACGGAGGGCTCAATTGGCAGGCGCGCACCGGTCACTCCGCCGCCGGAGCCGCCGGAGCGGGATTGTTCCCGGAGCTTGTTCATCTGCCGCTCGGGAGAAAGCCGCGCCTTGTCCCGATCATCCCGGTTGAACTGCGGCTCGCCCATCTTCTGAGCTCCGAATTTGCCGAATGCCATGAAGTGCATTATAGCGCCTCGCTCGGAGTTGGTTTCGATGAGCACGAATAATTTCGTGCTCGAAATTTTCTCCGCTCGTCCGCCTACGCGGACTCAAGCGAGTCTCATCGAAACCAACTCCTCGCTCGTTAAGGAAAAAGAAGGGCGGGCTTGGTGTATGTCAATCCTCAATTTCGCCAAGGTGCGCGTCATCGTTCCATGTCATGAGGCGCCATCGTCCCTCTCTGAATGTGCATTTCGTAATGCCGGTGTTCCCCGGGAACAGGAATTTGTCGATGCGTTTGAATTCATCGGGGGTAGCCGAGTCGCCGAACGCCATCGCGGTCATCATCATCTTGAGGAAGACGCCGTGGGTGACGACCAATATCCGCTCTTCGGGGCGCGCTTCAAGAAAGCGGATCGCCACACGAGCCCGTTCCTTGAGATCGAAAAAATTCTCTTCGTCGGAATGGCGTTTATCCGCGTCTCCGAAGTTCTGGGTGATCTCCTCAAATATCCGCGCCACGTCGGGATCACTCCGGTGCTTCCCGCGAATCGCGGAGGGACGCAGTATCTCGTTGAAGGCCGAAGACCTCTCCACCGCCTTCCCTTTCACGGCCGCAATTATGTCAGCTGTTTCCCGCGCGCGAGCCATCTCGCTCGAGATGATGATATCGAGGTCGATCCCCACGAATCGCTTTGCGACAGTCTCTGCCTGCTTCAGGCCGCGGGGGGAGAGCGGCGTTTCGTGCTCCTGATACGCTTCGACTTCGAGAGGAGGCGTCGAGCCGTGCCGCACGAAATACACCGTTTTCATGGGAGCGTGAGTATCTCGGGGCCGCGTTCAGTGACTGCGATCGAGTGTTCAAAGTGCGCCGCGCGCGAGCCGTCCGCGGTCACATAGGTATAGCCGTCAGACATGAGTTTCACTTCGTCAGAACCCTCAGTGAACATCGGCTCTATTGCAATCACGGCTCCCGGGAGAAGCTCTGGCCCGTAACCAAGCTCCCCGAGGTTCGATACGTACGGCTCCTCGTGGACCCGGTGCCCGACGCCGTGCCCGCCGAGTTCGAAGACGATGCCGTATCCGGCTTCCTCGCCGACCGCCTGTATCGCGGCTCCGATGTCCCCGACGTGCGCCCCCGGGCGTGCGGCGGCGATCCCCGCCATGAGCGCGCGCTCGGTCGCCGCGACGAGCTTTTTCGCGCCTTCGTCGCCTTTCCCGGCAATGACCGTGACCGCGTGGTCGGTAATGAGCCCGTTGTGCGCGATGCCGCAATCGAGGCCGACAATGTCTCCTTCCCGTACGGTCACCGGGTCCTCATTCGGGATGCCGTGGACTACTTCAGCGTTTATCGAGATGCAGATGCCCGCAGGGAACGGGCGCTTCGCTCCCCGCGGCGTGTACCCTTCAAAGACGGCCTTGTCACCGCCGTCCCGGATGAGCCGGACGGCAAGTTCGTTCAGCTCCGCAGTCGAGACGCCCGGGACGCAGGCTCTCGCGACCTCGCGGACGACACGCGCGAGGCGGCGCCCCCCTTCGCGGAGGATGGCGATCTCCTGGGAGGAGTAGGTCATGCTTCGGCGCCGAACTTCGAAACGATATCGGCGTGAATTTCCTCGATGGTTCCCTCACCGGGGATATTCAGAAGGACATTCTGCCGTTGGAAAAACGCGATGCCGGGGGCGGTGTGCTCATACTAAGACTTGCGC
>CAYHKM010000017.1:0-15910 GCA_964357285.1 uncultured Candidatus Saccharibacteria bacterium | reverse complement strand
TACGATATTGCCGACAAAAAACAGAACGAGATTCGCTCGCACCGTGTCTGGTTTTCCCTGTCCGCCAAGCCAATACATGATGACTGGCGGTCCGCCTATCTGCGCGAACCCACTGAAAAATCCTGAAACCGTACCAACGACGACCGAGAGCGGAAGAGCTGGTTTTCTATGATAGCGCCATCCGCTCACGAGCAGCGCAAGCATCGGCACAATTGATGCAACGAGAATCCAGCGGACGATGACGGGGTCGATCTTGGTGAGAATGTATGCACCGATGGGGACTCCGATAAGTGCGCCGAGCATCATAACGCCTGCCTCGCGCCGTTCGGCACGACGCCACGCGTCGGGGATGAGCCCTGCTGTCGCGGCAATCTCGAGAATGAGGAGAAGCGGTACGGCAAGTTTGGAACCTATCACCGCGCTCGCAATCGGAATATAAATAAGACCGGCTCCGAAGCCGGAAAATCCGCGCGCGAGACCAGCAACGAACGCACCTCCTACAAGGTAGCTGAGCGCTATCGCCGAATAGCCATGAAGGCCAAGAACTGAAACAAGCTCTTCCACGAGGAGACTATATCAACTCCGCGCGGGGAAGCCGGGTGCGGATTTTAATGTCCGCCTCCGGGCAGAATGGTGCCTTCGAAAATAGACGGGTCTGCTTTGCCCGTGACTTTCAAAAGCCCCCACGCGCCACGGTCGAGACGCGCGAGTGCATGATCGACGAGAACGTAATTCCCCGGGTAATCCACTCGAAAATCAACGACTGCTGCGCCCCCGGCGGGAACAAGCGTGGTCTGAACACTCTCGGCTGGGCGCGTGACGAGATCCCCCTCGCGGTACACGCGATCGAATATCTCCCCTATGACATGGAAGCTCGATATGAGGTTCACTCCGCCGTTCCCAACATACATCCGGACTCTCTCACCCACTTTCGCTTCCATGTTTTCGGTGAGTGCCTTGGTGCGACCATTAAAGACAACGTACTGGGCCTTCCCGTCGAGCATGGCTTGCGGGTCGAAGAGCTGGAGTCCTTCACGGCCGAGCGCGCCCACGCTGTAGAACTCACCCTGAACGACGTAGTATTCGCGATCGACGGACGGCAAGCCTGCGCGCGGTTCCACGAGAATGAGGCCATACATGCCGTGCGCCATGTGGTTCGCCACGTTGGGGTGAGCGCAATGATAGATGTAGATGCCGGGATTGAGCGCCTTGAAGGTGATGCTTTTTGACTCGCCCGGTGCGGCCTTGGTCGCGGCCGCGCCGCCGCCGGGCCCAGTGACCGCGTGGAGATCTATCGAGTGGTGATGGAGCGAGGAGGGATCGTTATGAAGCGTGAGTTCAACTGTGTCGCCCTCGCGCACGCGGAGGAAAGGTCCGGGCACGGTACCATCGAAAGTCCAGTAGTTGAAGGTAACGCCGGGAGCCATCTCGCCTATCACCTCTTTCGCGGTGAGTTCGATTTTCACATGGCCATCCGCCTCGTAGACGACATTTTTCGGAACATCGTTCGGGTCGCGGGCAATGTCGGGGACACGTTCGAAATTGTTGAGATTGCTGAAGAAGCCAAAAACGTTATTAAACGGAAGAACTGGCCCTTCGGCAGGTCCGTACGTTTTCAAGAAGAACGGGTATTGGAAATTCGGAAGTCCATTCGGCACGTAAAAGAAAACCGAGGCCCCAACAAAGACGGCCACGAGCGCGATGGTCATCGCCCGTGATTGGCTTTTCCGGTGCGCGAGATAAACGAAGATGCCCGCAAAGATGAATGCGACCGCGAGCCCTATCGATTGGACGATGTATGCCCAGACGTACGAGAGCGCTTCAAACATGATGGAATCGTTAGTGGTGCTTGTTAAAAGGGTATCTTGCACTCCTCGAAGCAGTGCGCATCGCGGTTAAGAGAGTAGAGCCGTTCTCGGCCCCTGTCGGTGCTCTCGACCGCATCGACCGATCTCAAGATATTGAGGTGGTGCGTGACCGTCGGCTGGCGAAGTTTAAGGCGCCGAGTGAGCTCGGACACGGTCATGCCCTCGCGTTCTTTCCCGAGCATACAAACAAGCTGGTAGCGGCTGCGGGCCCCCACGACCTTAAAGCAATCAGGGCAAAGCTCTTCTTCGGCAACGACCGTCCTCTTGACCCACGACGGGCGTTTGTAGGTTCTCGTGGCTTGGATGTTCGTCCGTTTCTTCATAGGGTTTTTGTCCACAGCGAAATATGATGTATAGATGCGTGTCTATGTGTAGTATACATAGACGGTTATCAATATGTCAATAACAGGCGCATGAAGCAATCAACTTCCCCACTCTCCTTCTCCATCGTGAAGCGCGGTGGTTCCGTCGTTCCCTACGACGAACAGAAGATCGCCACGGCGGTCGAAAAAGCGATGCATGCGGCCGGAGAGGTGCGCGGGGGGGCCGCGGAGCGCGTCGCGGTAGCGGTGACGAAAAAACTTCTCGCGCGGAGGCGCACTGAACCGTCCTTCACGCCGACGGTCGAGGGGATTCAGGATCTTGTTGAGGCGGAACTCATGCTCCATCGGCTCACCGACACGGCAAAAGCCTACATCCTCTACCGGGAGCGGCATCAGAAACTTCGCGTCGAGGCGGCGGGGGTGTCTGACGAGGTACGGGAGCTCGTTCACGAGAACAAGAAGTATTTCCACAATCAGCTCGCTGAATTCGTTTTTTACAGCACCTACGCGCGGTGGCTCGACGAGAAGGGTCGCCGCGAAACATGGACGGAAACCATTGACCGGTACCTCTCGTTCATGAAGGAGAACCTCGGACAGAAACTCCGTGAAAGCGAATATGCGGAGATCCGCGAGTACATGGTGCACATGCGCGTGATGGGTTCGATGCGCCTTTTGTGGAGCGCGGGCGCGCCCGCGCGCGCAACGAACGTGTGCGTGTATAACTGCTCGTTCATTGCCCCGTCTTCATGGCAGGATTTCGCCGAGATCATGTACGTTTCGATGTGCGGGACCGGCGTTGGATTTTCCGTAGAACGCCAGACCGTCGAGGAACTTCCGCTCATAAAGCGTCAAACCGGGAAAAAACTCCCCGCACACGCCATCGAGGACAGCAAAGAAGGGTGGGGTGATGCCCTCGCGCACGGAATGCGCACGTGGGCCGCGGGAATGGACGTTGTGTTCGATTACGGAAAAATCCGCCCGAGGGGAGCGCGCCTGAAAACGATGGGGGGCCGGGCATCGGGGCCAGAGCCCTTGCGCAGCCTTCTCGACTTCGTGCGCGAGCGGATGCTCTTGAGGCAGGGGCGGCACCTCGCGACCCTCGATGTCCATGACATCGTGTGCAAAATCGGTGAGATCGTGGTCGCCGGAGGGGTGCGGCGGAGCGCGCTCATATCGCTTTCGGATCTCGATGACACCGACATGCGCACCGCGAAGAACGGGCAGTTCTACTTCACGAATCCGCAACGTTCGATGGCAAACAACTCCGCGGTCTATAACGAGAAACCGACCATGGAGCAATTCCTCGATGAGTGGCACAACCTCGTTGTATCCGGCTCCGGAGAGCGCGGCATTTTCAACCGGGGGAGCCTCAAAAAACAACTCCCCGCGAGACGTTGGAGGCTCTTCGAACCTGACTTCTGGACTTCGGGAACGAATCCATGCGGCGAGATAATCCTGAAATCGAAGCAATTCTGCAATCTCTCCGAGGTAATCGTGCGGCCCGAGGACACAGAGGAGTCGCTCATGGATAAAGTGCGTATAGCGACTATCCTCGGGACCTACCAAGCGAGCCTGACCCGCTTCCCCTACCTTTCGCCCGCATGGAAAAAGAACTGCGAGGAGGAGGCACTCCTCGGGGTTTCGATGACCGGCCAGTGGGACAATGCGACTGTTCGCGACCCGCAGGTCCAGCGGCGCCTCAAAGAAGTTGCCATCGAGACGAACCGCAAGTACGCGAAGCGGTTCGGCATACAACCGGCGACCGCGATCACTTGCGTGAAGCCATCCGGGAACGGCTCGCAGCTTTTTGATTGCGCCTCCGGCATGCACCCGCGTCACGCGAAGTATTACGTGCGACGGATCCGCATCGAGGGCCACAATCCTCTGAAAAAACTCGTCGAGGACGAGGGCGTGCCGTGCGTCCCCGAAGTCGGGCAGTCGAAAGAAAGTGCGACCACGTGGGTCTTAGAGTTCCCGGTAAAGGCACCCGAGGGCGCAATCGTAAAGGGCGACCTCACCGCGGACGACCAGCTTGAATACTGGAAAATGCTCAAGGAGCACTACTGCGAGCATAATCCTTCCGTGACGATATCGGTCGCGTCCGACGAGTGGCTTGAGGTCGGCAACTGGGTATACCGGCACTGGGATCTCGTCGGCGGACTCTCGTTCCTCCCAAAGAGCCAACACATCTATCAGCTCGCGCCGTACGAGGAGATCACCGAGGAGCGCTATCATGAACTCGCCGCGCGCTTCCCGACGATAGATTTCTCAAAACTCATACTCTACGAAAAAGCCGATATGACTACCGGTGCGAAAGAATATGCCTGCGTTGCGGGCATCTGCGAAGTGGATCCTGTTGCGCCGACAGTCACTGAAACCGAGCCGGTTCACATTGCATAGGTATGCTGTACACGCGCAAGGGAGATGACGGCACTTCGGGGCTATTCGGCACCCGGGAGCGGTTCGCGAAAGACAGTCCGGTGTACGAAGCGCTCGGAACCCTGGACGAGCTCAATTCCCTCCTCGGCATCTGTCGTGCAAAGTCGGCCGACGGCGGGTTCGGAGTCCTTGCGGAGGAAATACGGAAGGCGCAAGAGGCGCTTTTCGTCATTCAAGCGGAGATAGCCGGAGCCGAGAAAACGATACGACAAGAGCGTATCGCGGCACTTGAAAGCGCGGTCGATATCATCGAACGCTTCGTCGGGAACCCGCATTCGTTCATCGTCCCCGGCGCCACCGAACTTTCCGGATTTCTCGATTACGCGCGGGCGGTCTCGCGAAGAGCGGAGCGCGCGGTCACCGCGGCCTCGAGAATCCGACCCGTGTCATCGGAAAGCCATGCCTTCATGAATCGGCTTTCAAGTCTCCTCTATGCGCTTGCGCGGTATGCGGCTTCTGGCGTCGTTGAAAACGTTCCAGCATATTAATTATTTCAACATATATCATGCGGTCACAAAAACTATGGCTCATCGGCGGAGCGCTGGTGCTTGCCGCTATCGCAGGTGCTGTTTTTGTTTTTCAAAGTCCGATCACCGCACCCGATGCAAAAACGACAAATGAGGCCACAATACAGGCGACCGTCTCTATAGGCATTGAGAATCTGTACGAACATGAGACGCTTTCGGTGCCTCCCGGCACGACCATTCTTGAAGCGCTTGAAATACTCGACGCGAAGGATCCCGCGCTCGGGCTTGAAATCAAAGAATACAGCGGCCTTGGAACACTCATCACTTCAATGGGCGGCATGAGAAACGGTAACGGAGACGAATATTGGCAATACCGCGTGAATGGCGTGATGCCTCTCGTCGGCGCAGATGCCTATGAACTCAGGACCGGCGATGCCGTTGAGTGGATATTTGAGGCCTCACAACAATGACCATGTGGAAGAAGACGGCGGCTGCGTGTGGGCTCGTGTTAATCGGTATAGCGGGACGTCTGATTCCGCATCTGCCAAACGCGAGCCCAATAAATGCGATCGCGATCGCCGCTGGGAAATACCTCGGGCGCGGGTGGTCCGTTGCGATACCGCTTGCCGCCATGCTCGCTTCGGATGCAATCATCGGCTTCTATGATTTGCGGATACTGGCCAGCGTCTACGGGTCGTTCATGCTCGTCGGATGGTTGAGCGAGCTCGCGAGGCGTTATTCGGGTCCGCTGTCGACCGTCATAGTTGCGCTTGTAGCTCCTCTCGTTTTCTTCCTCATCACGAACACGGCCGTCTGGGCGTATTCGCCATGGTATGAAAAGAGCGCAGAGGGACTTTTTCTCTCATATTCGCTCGGCCTCCCGTTCATGCGAAACATGTTGGTTGGAGACCTTATCTACGTGCCTCTAATTCTTAGTGTGTGGATGCTAGGAGCTGCACTAATGCGGACACGTGCCGTAAAACTCCCGCCACAAGTTGCGAGAGCGTAACGTCGAGGGCGACCGCAGGGATGCTTCGCTATCTCACCTTCGCGAAACCGACGGTTTCCGCGTTTCTTCCTCCGCGGGGAACTCCCGTTCCCCGACCCCCTTCCCGTTCGATTCTCTGCGGGCAACAAAAATGCCGCCGTGGGCGGCATACCTGGGGCGACCGCAGGGGGAATCGGCCACAACTCTCGGTTCACCTACGTTCTCCTCGGTCGCGGCCCCAGCTCGCGGTTTTCCGGGACGAAAAACATCGCTCCGCTTTTCAATTCCCTGACGCACGCGAAACCATTCGCGTATTCGGTCGCCCAAAATGATAAAGCCCGCGCAGGCGGGCATCATTTTGGGCGACCGCAGGGAATTGAACCCTGATTGAGAGCTCCACAAGCTCCAGTGTTAACCGTTACACCACGGTCGCCATGCGAGTCGGTTATACCAAAGAAACACCTGAAGCGCTATCGAGTGAAAATAAGAAACGCCCCGCTCAAAGCGGGGCGTTTTCGCGCGAAGACTAATCGTCGTTCCCGTCGTGGCCGCGAGAGCGCTTTTCAGAGAACCACTTCTTGAAGAAGTTCATGAAGCCCCTTGCTTCAGGAGCCGGCCGCTTTACGACCGCAAGCGTGGTGGCGGTGAGAACCGTCTGGTCGGCATTCCACAAACCGACGGCTTTGACGATATCGCCAATGGCAAGCGACGCGAACGCCGCAGAGACGCCATTCACGAATATGGTCGTCCCGGAATTCGTGACGACGGTCGTCGTCGCTCGATCGCGCTTGTGAAAGGCCACGGAGAGCGAGGCCGTGGAAGTGCTCACGGCCGAGATGGTGCCGACAAGGTCGGCCCTATTCGGATTTTTCGTGAGGTCCCGCACGACCAATGCCCGGACGGAAAGCGCGGAGCCGGGGTTCCAGGGACCGGAGAAGCTCACGGCGTCTCCCACCGCGATGTCCGCGAGCGATATTGTTCCTTCGCCTTTCCCAAGGAACTTGGTCGATGTGTCGGTCGTGACGGTCCACGTGAGCGTGGTCCCGCCCCACGTCGTCGAGGCGGTGATGGTCGTCCCCGAGACCGCGGTCACGGCCGCGGTGCGCACGGTCACGTTCCCGGCATTGGTAACGGCGATGGTCACGCCATTGTTCCCGCCGGCGCTCTTGTCATTGTCCGCGAAGGCCGCTCCTGGGATAAGGATGCCGAGCGTGAGAGCGATGGCGCTTATTGATTTCGTTAAAGAATTCATTGTAATGATGTTACTTGCTAACGAGGCCGCGAGGCCCTGAGATGAAGACGCGCGGACGAACCTTTTGTGACAACGACGGCTTAGAAGTCTATTCTGATGCGACCTTCCCCGCGGAGGCGCGCGGAGTCATCGGAATCGCCGGAGCCATTTCCAATCTGGAGCGAGCCGTCGATATCGACCTCGAGCAATGAGTCGTCTTCGAGGGAGCCATCGCCACGCACATCGGGTGAATCATTCGAGGTGTCGTCGGAAGAATCGTCATCGCTAAACGAGACCGATACGTCGAGGTCCCGCAGAATGGCGGCGCGCCTCTCTAAGGAAGCTCGGAGTCTCGCTTCGACCTCGGCGGCCGAGCGGCCCCGGCCGCGCTTCTTAAGCTCCGCGACGCGCTCTTTGGTCTTCGTGAGGCGTTCCGCGACGCGTTCCCTGATTTCAGTTTTCGCTTCGACAGTAAGGCGATTTTCCTCGGAGAGCTCCGTCGCCTCTTCGAGGCGCTCTTCCGCGAGGCGTGCGTCGAGGCCAGCCTTCGCTTCGGTAGAGACCGCGAGCGCGGCGGCGACGCGTTCGTTTACTTCGATTTTGACCGGGTAGAGCACATCTCCCGGAACGGAGCCTTGAGCCGCAAATGCAACGCCTCCTCCCGCAGAAAGTGCGATAACGAGGGCAATCGCGATAGGTGCCATAACCATATTCTTCAGGAAGGAGAAACGACGTGATGATAATGCGCGAATCTCCGCCCACAGGGGAAGACGGCCTGGCTGTCCGAATGTGACGGAGGTAGCATTCGCGGCCGTCTCGAGATGCGCACGGATTCGCGCGCGCTCATCCGCGGTGAGCACGACGTTCTTCAGGATTGCGAGGAGTTTTTCGGTATCGCGTTTCATCGTTGTGGTGCGGGGACGACCCCGAGACATTCCTGGAGCGCCTTGAGAGCGCGCTTCAGGCGCTGAGTGATGGTGTTCGGTTTTTCATTGCGCTCCGCGGCGATGTCTTTCACGGGGATGCCTTCCGTGTACCGCAAGGTCACGATCTCCTGGTCGTCTTCATCGAGCCGGCGCATGCATGAGAGGAGTCCTGCGAGTTCGGCTTTCGTTTCTGCGTCCCCCGGCACTGCCACATCAAGGATGGCTTCGGCCTTGTCACCGAGTTCATGCTCGTATACCGGACGAGACTTTTTCACGTAATCGGCTATCGCGTTCCGCGCGACGCGGAACGCGAACGCTCTGAAATGCTCAATCGTCTGCCCGCCGGCCATGTACTCCCAGATGCGGGCGAAAACGTCATGCGTGAGTTCGACCGCGGCCTCCCGATCACGCAACTTCATGAGAGAGAAGCGAAACACGGCATCGGCTTCGATGTCATACATAGAGAGGAACCAGCGCTCGAGTTCTTTTTCACCCATGGGCGCTATAGATGAAGACGAGTGCGGGCGGGAAATGTGACCATCATAACCAGCATATAATCCTGTTTCTTGTGGCTACGCGTCACTAAGTATTTTGCTCCTAGGGCTCGTAAAATACTAAGTGCGCTCGGCCCCGCCTCGCCTTCCGCAGAGCGGCATGGCTCCGGCTCGCACAAGTGCATGAGAACAGAATGCAGATTCTGTTCTCGGCCTTGTGCGCAGGACTGGATTCGAACCAGCATACCCTTGCGGGTGCTACCACCTCAAGGTAGTGCGTCTACCAATTTCGCCACCTGCGCGGTGGGGCCCATTCTAAGCGTTTTCAGCGGCTTTGCAAACGAAACGGAGGCCGGTTAGGCCTCCTTTTTCTCCTCGGAAACTTGCGCGGCCGCGGCTTCCGTCGCCTTCGCTTCAATCTCCTTCGCCATGCGGTCGGCCTCCTCGCGCTCGCTCGTGGTCGAGAGTGAGACGTTTGTCATGTTCCGAAGTTGGCGGCGGATCTCACGCGCGACTTTTTCTCGTATGTAGTAGAGTTTCGCGCGTCGGACCTTTGAGCGGCGGATGATCTCAATCCTATCTATCAAGGGCGAATAGAGCGGGAATATCTTTTCGACGCCAAATCCCTGAAGTGCAGTGCGGACGGTGAAGGTCGCGCCCGGCTCAGTCCCATGTTTGCGGGCGAGAACGAGGCCCTCGAAGAGCTGGATGCGGGTCTTTCCTTTTTCTTGGATCTTTTGGTGCACCCGCACGGTATCGCCTGCGCGAATATCGAGCTTTTTCCTCTCCTCGGTGTTGACCGGGGAGATCGTTTTCACGTCGACCATGACTACCATAGGGGAGAAAAGTAACACGACCGGCTCGATTCGGCAAACATACGGCCCGGAGACTCACTCGGGTTCCCGGGGGACGAACCGCGCGCGCGCCGCCTCGAAATCAGAAGGGAGGGCGGCTTCGAACTCTTTCCGCTCGCCCGACGGGAGCGTGACCGAAAGCGAGCGAGCGTGGAGCGCGGGGCGTTCGAAACCAAGGAGCGCGGGCTGCCCCGGCGCGTACAAGGGGTCAGCAACGACTGCGTGATGAATGATTTTCAAGTGTACCCGTATCTGATGGGTCCGACCCGTCTTCGGCATGACCCGAAGGAGCGAAACCTTGTCCCCGTTTCCCGCGTCGGTCCCCCGCTCGACCACCTCCCAGTGCGTCACCGCCGCGCGATGCCCGCCCCGGCGACCGGGTTCGGCGGTCCAACGCGGAGGGCTCGTCCGGGTGCGCCTGATCTCGGCTTCGATGATTCCGTCGTTCACTTTCGGGTGGCCGTAGACGTATGCGAGATACTCCTTCGCGATGGTGCGTTTCTGGAATCCCTCTTTCAAGAACGCATGCGCTTCTGCGGTTTTCGCGACCACCATGACGCCCGAGGTCGTCCGGTCGAGGCGATGCACGATGCCGGGGCGCGGAATAATCTCCCCCTGCGGGGACGTCCACGGCTCTCCCACCGCGGAGAGCGCGGGGTAGCGCGCGAGGAGCCACTCGGCAAGTGTCGGCTCCTTTGTTCTGCCATCCCCGTGGACGATGAGCCCGACGGGCTTGTCTATGACGAGAATGTCCTCATTCTCGTAGATGATGCTCGGCTCAACGTTCATGAAAATGTAGCGGAAAAATCAGTGAACGAATCGGATGGTTCGGTCCAGGATACCGAAACCGACTCGACGCGCGAAAGCGGTGGTCCCTTCTTCAGTTTTTCAACCAGTGATGCGAGCGCTTTCTGCTCTCCTTCCGCGCGGATTCGTACCGTCCCGTCAGGCATGTTTTTTGCTTCTCCCGTTACGTTAAGTGCCCGCGCCTCTCCTCGCGCAAAATCGCGATACAAAACATTCTGTACACGACCAGAAACGATGGCGTCAAAAGCTTTTTTCATCATGTGCGCGGTGAGGAGACTTGTTTACTGTTTCTTATCATTTCGCAAACCGATTTCGCCTAACTTTTCTATCCAGCCACTAATAGTGAGAAAAAGGTTCGTATCATTAACATAAATTTGAACCGTGCCGAATGGGAGACTATCTTTCTTATCCCGACTTGCACGGCTTTTTTTCACGTATGTTTTGTAAAAATTCCGTACAGGAATCCCTGAAATCCCGGACCAGTAGCGTTCCGCCTGACGGGCGTTCAGGTGAGAAAATGTATGAACGTGGCCGCGAAACTTTTCTTCTTGGACTTTACATACTTCTCTGAAAAAACGCATCATGAAGCGAATGATGTTTGGGTCACTATTTGAAATCCTAGCACTGGCGCGTATCGTTTTGCCTCCTTCTCCCCAATAAAGCGCCGACCCAACAAGGAGAAGTTCGTGGGGAGAAAGTTCTTTGATTCTTTTCTTAGCTTCGTCAATGACTCTGCGATGGCGTATCGATGTATTCCGAATTCTATTTATCCTGCGCTTCTCGATAGCATCCATGCTAAACCCACGTTTTGTGAGACTGTTGCGTTGCGCTTGTGTGAGTTTGATATCCCTGACCCACAGACTGACTGTTGCTTTGGCAACACGAAGCCTCGCCGCAATATCATTCAACGATTGACCTTGTTGTCGCAAGAGGATCGCCTTATCCCTTTCTCGTCGTTTCATAAATGTATATCATATATGAATAATACGGTGGTTTTATTATTTGAACAACGTCATGTTTTCACGTACTGTGAATAGTTCTGGACGCTTAGCTCAGTTGGTAGAGCATCCGCCTTACACGCGGAGTGTCGCAGGTTCGAGCCCTGCAGCGTCCACGGCCCCATAGCTCAATGGACAGAGCTGCGGACTTCTAAGCCGTCGATGTAGGTTCGATTCCTACTGGGGCCACCAGGCGAAAATCGCAAACTGCTTTGCGATTTTCATGCACTGGCGACAACCGGAGCCATGTTTCTGTTTCAGAAACGGACGAGGTGGGGCCGCGGGTTTTGCGGGCACGCAAAAACCTGTGACCACAAGGCGCTACAAAATCGCGAACGCCTATGGGCGCTTCGTGAGCATCTGCACCGAATTGAACGCGCTCATCCGATGAATCATTTCGTCGTTCCGCACGCTCCGGAAAAATTCATACTGGTCGTTCGGGGCACGCCCATACCACGTGAGGAACGCGCTCTCGACTTTTTTCTTCCGGAGTTCTTCGCCGCGTGTCCGCAGGAACAGGTCGTACTGCTCGAACGCATGGTCTTCGAAGACGTAATTGAGTTCGTGCGACCATTTGGGACTTATAAGGTAGAGCCAGTACACGGCCCAGAAATAGAAGAACGCGAAGAGTATGGGGATCGCAGTATGGAGGATGGGGTTTGCATGCTTCTCAGCGCGCGCAAGCGAGGTGATGACGACGACGTGCATCGTCTCGTTCTCTTGCGCGAGTGCGGAGTATCGCGCGACTCCGGAGAGTTCCATGGCGCGCTTCTCGTTGAAGTAAAACAACGTGAGTATCGTGTATGCGGCGGACGACCATGAGTGGTACGGCACGCGCGCTATGACCTCGATCGCCCTGAACTTTAGGTACGACGGTTTCTCGCCGTAAAAAAGATCACCGCAAAAAACGAGGAGGCCGCCGAGGAGGCGTGGAAGGAGGGAGGGGCGATACCCGTCGCCGGGCCCCTTGTACTCTTCGAGGAACCTGTCGTCGTTCAGGCGCTTATTGAGCTCCTCCATCTCGGAGTTCGTGCGCGTGAGCTCCATGGCCCGAGTATAGCAAGAAGGGGTCAGCGCGGATCCTTGAGCGGCAGGATCGGCAGATTGTGCGCTTCGAAATTCACCCTGCGCGCGCGGTACATTTCCACTATCTCCGTGATGGACGTCTTCGTGATCGACGGCTGGGGAGGCGCTTCGGGGACGAGGGCATCGATGATTCCGCCCGAGCGGATGCCGTAGAGGAGATACCCGGCAAACAGGACGCTTCCGAGGAATACCGCGATGACCGCGATGAGGACGATGAACCAGTCGCGCGCGGGATAGGGCCGCGTGAACGAAGCGAAGAACGACCGGACGCGCGTGAGGATGTTCCCCATCATGGTGTCTGTTTCCCTACAAAGTGAACTGCGAATTCACCGAACCACGGCGCACCCGCTTTCTCGCCAGTCGCCTGTAAGGACAGGTTCGCGAGGTGCGAGCCCACGGGCAAACTCTCAAGAGCGGTCGCGAAGGTCGCGAGCGCCTGATAGGACCCCTCGGCCGTGAGATTCACCCGGATGACCCCATGCTTTTTCCAGCCAGCCTCGGTACCCTTCGTGATGGAAGATACCGTCATCACGACCTTGTCGCGACGCGCTTCCGCTTCGATCGCCTCGATAAGACCGGCAACGATGTCATCGTCCACGATCAGGGTGTCGAGTTCCGCGCGCGTGGAAGCGGTGTCGGCAAGGAATGCCTGCATCGAGTCCGCAAACGACGCCCGCTTCCCGGCGGAGGCGATATCACCCTCGATCGTAGCGACTGCCATGATCGAGGCGTTGATGCCCTGAAGGAGGTAGGCGTATCCTCCCACCGTGATGACGGCGAAGAGGATGCCGAGGACGAGCGGTATGGTGCGGGCAATCATGGCAGTGCGTATGGGAACGTGAGCGAGAAGCTGATATCGGCCTCATGGGCGAGCTGCTCCACGGGGATTGAAACGCCGGAGAAGATGCGTTCCGCCTTGAGCGCGTTCGAAAACGACAGGAGCGCGGCCCGGGTATCGGCGACGCCCGAAATGGTGACGGTCCCCTTGCCATTCTCTGTTTCCTTTATCTTCACGGTCCGTACAGAGGCCCCTTTCACGAGGCTCGCGCCGACAGCGGAAAGGACCGGCATCACGGCGGGCGTGTAGCTGTATGAGCCGAGGATGCCGACACGCTCCGAGAGTTCGAGCACGGAGGCGTTGGCGCCGGCCTTTTCCTTGAGCCCGAGTATCTTCTCGATCGAATCGAGGTTCCGGGTCGCGGATTCTTCGGCGTTCTTCGCGACAAGGTACGAAGGGACAAGGAGGGCAGCGCCGGCCGCAACCGCAAGCGCGACCAAAACGAAGAAGAGTGTCGCCAAGGAGAGCAAGTACCTGAGGCGGAGCTTTCGTTTCTCCTCGGGCGGAAGAAGGTTCACCGGACGCGAAAGGATAGTCACCATGAAGTGCGCGGGAGTCCGCGAAGCGCGAGGCCGATGGCGGTCGCGTACTCAAGGGACACCGGGAAAGGCATCGGGGGGATGTACTCATCGAGCGAGAAGGCGTTCTCCCACGCGTTCGCGATCGAGACCGGAATGCCCACGGCACCTTCGAGATATTCCGGAAATCCGCGGAGGTTCGCGTTTCCGCCGCAGACGATGACCTTGTCGACGGGTCGACGCGGGGGCTCGTCCGCAGGCGGGCTGTTCCAGAACGTGAGGTGCCGCGCAACTTCGTCCTTGACGACGGAGACGGTCGACATCAAAGCGTCCACGAGGTCCTTATTCTCCTTGTTCATGAGGAAGCCGCGCTCGTTCTTTATCTGTTCGGCTTCGTTGTCCGGGACTTTGAAATTTTTCATGATAGCCGAGGAGAGCGTGTCCCCTCCGATGTCGACGGTCGCCGTGAACGCAACGACGCCCTGCTCCGCTATCGCGATGCGCGTGGTCTTCCGGCCGAAATCGATGATCATTACGGTCGACAAGAGATCCGTGCCGTGAAGGGTGGCCCGGACGAGCGCGCTCGATTCGACCTCCAGCGAGCGAAGCTCGATGCCGGCTTCCGCGAATGCGGAGCGGTAATCGCTCACGACGCGCTTCGCGTAGGCGGTCACAGAAACGAGCGTGCCCGACTCCATGCGGCGTATGGGCTGAAAATCGTAGATGGTCTCGCCGGGCGGCAGCGGCACGTGCGCCTCGAAATCGTATTCGACACCGGCTTTCAAATCCTTTGCGTCCGCGGGGACGATGGTTTCGTAGATATAGGCTTTACGCTCCGGAAGGCACGCATGGGCCGCATGAATACCGTTCTTGAGGCGCATGATCCTGAGTATCTCGACAATGCGGTCTTTCTGCTCGATGTCTCCCTCGCGGATGACACCCTCGGGAAGCGACGTTTCGAAAAACCCCCGGAGGATCGCGCGGCCGCCCCGCACGCCAAGAGTGATGGATTTCACCGAGCCGGACGAGATGTCGATGCCCGCCGGCAAGGGCGAGAGCGAATGCGGCACGGGAAAGACCGTGAGAACGGAATCACGGAATGACATGCGTCCATTATATAGCGATTAGCGGATGCGCGTGCCCGCCGAGACCGGACGGGTGGGCGACAAGAGTGCGAACGCGTCGCCCTCGCCGACTGCGAGAAGCATGCCGTTCGAAACCAGGCCGCGGATGATCCTGGGCTCAAGGTTCGTTATGAACGGGAACTGCCTTCCTACGATGACGGACGGCTCGATATAGGCCGCGATGCCCGAGAGGATCTGCCGGATGGTCCCTTCTCCGAAATCCACCTCGAGCCGGAGGAGCTTGTCGGTGTCAGGAACGTGCTCCGCAGAGCGGACGGTACCGATTTTTATCTCGGCTTTCCTGAATTCGTCGAGGGAAATGAAGCTCATGCGGGTGTTTCTTCGGGTGTTCCTTTGGTGCGGGAGAGGAAGCTATTCAGGATAATGGCCGCGGCTTCAGCGTCAACAACCGCTTTCCCGCTCGTTTTCCGGGCTTCGGCAGAGCTGTAGAATTCCGGCTCGAAACGTACAGTGACCGCGATCGCCTGCTGGAGGTCGACCGCGAAGCGTCGGACCCGGGGCATGATGGCGTTATCTGCTCCCTCCCTGTTCTGCGAAGAGCCGATGACGACTGTTTGGGCGTTTTCGTGCCGCAAAAGCGCGACCAAGGAGGGGACGAGCGTACGGTCGTTCGGGAACGAGGCTTTCGGAAATGCGACCGAGCCGGATTTGTCAGTCACCGCCACGCCGACGCGCTTCGAGCCGTAGTCGATACCGACGAGCGTAGACACCTATAGAAGATTGTAGCATAGTGCGAACTCGGCCGTGTCAAAAGGCATCGTACGGATGCCTTTCTGGTTTCAGCGGCTTGGGGATGTATCCCTGTGGGGATGCGTTTCTCTCGTCCTACGTCGAGTAGACTGTGAGCACGGAGGGGTGGCGGAGTGGTCTAACGCACCTGTCTTGAAAACAGGAGTCTGGGCAACCGGACCGTGAGTTCGAATCTCAC
>CAYHKM010000016.1:892-15941 GCA_964357285.1 uncultured Candidatus Saccharibacteria bacterium | reverse complement strand
GGGTTCCCGTGGGTGCGGACTTCATGGCCGTCCAAGACCGCAGTGTGAGGATGTTGGGCGGCGACCACGGAATTGACGCCAATCTCTATCGAGCCTGAGGTCGGGTTCTTGAGACCCACCGCGCAATCGAGGGCGGAGGCGAAGACGCGGTGCTCCTGATCCTCAGCGCTCCGGGCACCCACCGCGACCCACGAGAGGAGCTCGAGGAACCCTTTTGCGTTATGGGTGAAGAGGGCTTCGTCCGCGATGGGGAGCCCGGCACCGATCACGCGGACCATCATCTCGCGGCAGTACCGGATGCCCGCGCCGACGTCGCCTTTTCCAAGAGGGTCAGGTTGGTTCACGGGCCCGGTCCACCCCTTCGTGGTCCGCGGCTTCTGGATGTACACCCGCATCACTATCTTCAAAGCATCCTTCACCTTCGGCTCGAGTAACTTCAGTTTTTTCGCGTAGTCGAAAACCGCCTCTTTCGGCCATGCGCTGCAGGGGCCGACCACGACGAGAAATCGCTTATCTTTCCCCTCAATGATGTCCTTCACCTCACGCCGCGAGTCGTTCACGAGCTCGAAGGCCTTATCCGAGAGCGGAAACTCTTGGATGATTTCCTCGACGGGCGGCAGTTTTCTGACGACAGTGATGTTCATCCCGTTAGAGGTAGGACACTGAAAGTGTCCGTACGCTGATTACATGCTGATAATGCGACCTGCGTGCTTTATCTATCGTTGAAAGCGAGTTGTTCATACACCTATAACCTCTAACGGGATTCATAACGACTTAGCGATCTCCTTCCGCATCGCGCCGACGAGGGCTTCGTTCAGGATCTTCTTCCCGGTCCAAAGTTCCACCTGCCGCATCCCCTGGACTACGAACATGTCGATTCCGGAGACCGTTTTCGCTCCTTTTTTCTTCGCGGCCCGGAGAAGCGCAGTATTCAAGGGGTTATACACAAGATCGAAGACCGTTTGATGCTTCGCGATGAGGGACTCCGGGATGGCCATCTTCCCCGGATTCGGATGCTGGCCCACGGGTGTCGCGTGGACGATGACGTCGACGTCCTCCGGACTGAGTTCGGAAAGTTCAACGGCTTCGCCCTTGAGCCGCTTCGCGAGGCGTTCGGCCTTCTCGTGCGTGCGATCCGCGTGCATCGTCTCGCCTCCCGCCTTCACGACGACGTGCGCGGCCGCGGCGGCCGCGCCGCCGGCGCCTACGATGAGGACGTGCTTCCCGCGCAGGTGGACATTCCGAAGAGCGTAACGGATGCCATCAAGGTCTGTGTTATGGCCTGTAAGTTTCCCCTCAACGTTCAGAATCGTATTTACCGCGCCCACCGCCTTCGCCTCGGGATGCACGGAGTCGAGAAGCGGGATGACCGCGCCCTTGTGGGGCATGGTGACGGCGGAGAGGCCGATCCCCAACGTTCGTATCGCGGCAACGAGCTTCCCCACATCCTCGTGCGCGAAGGGCATAAGGACTGCGTCGAGCCCCAGCCGCTTGTACAAAGCGCCGTGAAGCCGCGGGCTCCTGCTGTGCGTGAGCGGATTCCCGATGACCGCGTTCAACTTCGTCATGGTTTTCTTTTTCATGTTCATTTCCGAATGAGGCGCGCGAGCGTGGCGAGGGCCTCCACATACCCCTTCTCTTTTTTCCCCGAAATGCTTCGGGCGCACGCGGGCGCGATGACCGACTTCCTCCTCCACGCTTCACGCTTCCGTATGTCCGACAGGTGAACCTCTATCGCGGGAAGTCCCGTATCAACGAGCGCGTCATGGAGTGCATATGAATAGTGCGTGAGCGCGCCGGGGTTCACGATAATGCCCGCGGCCCTTTTCGCATTCTTCTGTATGAAATCGATGAGCGCGCCCTCGTGGTTCGACTGGAGCGCGCGGATCACCATGCCTTGCTTCCGCGCTTCGCGCGATACCAAGGACACCAAGGCGCGGAGCGTGAGCTTGCCGTAGTGCCTTGGGTCGCGGCTCCCAAGCGCGTTCAGGTTCGGACCGTGGACTAGGAGGATGATGTTCGCCCCGTTAGAAATTTTGCCAGAATCGTTTTTCATATCAGAGATTTTGGAGACTCGCTTGAGAGGTTGCGTATGGCGCGCGGTGTACAGGTATGATTTCTAACGGGGCTCATACGGGGACGACGGACGAACCCTTCTTGATGACGCTCAAAGCCGCCTCGACCGCATCCTCCACGGTGCGATCGTTCATGACGATGATGTCCGCAAGCGCGTTAAAGACCGGCTCGCGCTCGGCGAGTATCTTCCGGAACGTCTGGTATGTGTCTTCACCTTCGGGAAAGAACGCAGGGCGACCGTGGACCATGATGCGCTCGTAGACGATGCCCTTTGGCGCGGTAATGAGAACAACGGTCTGCCCCCCGATGAGTTCGTGGTTTACGGGGTGCATGGGGGTGCCGCCGCCCGCCGCAATGACCGAGGGCTCGGCCGCGGAGAGCGCGAGCTTCAGGGCCTCGGTCTCGAGTTCGCGGAACCGCGGTTCCCCTTCGGCGCGCATGATCTCGCGCGGGGTGCGCCGCGCGCCCGCCGCGCGCTCGTCGATTTCCTCCACGATGGAGTCAAGCTCCTGGAACGGGAGGCTCATGCGCTCCGCAAGCCGCCGCCCGATTACGGACTTTCCCGTGTGTTTGAACCCGATCAAGATGAGATGTTTCATAGTATTTATAAAACTGTTAATCGAGCGCCGAGTCCCCGCATGAGGGGCACGAAACCGGGAAAAGTTTTTCGGACGGTTTCGCCTCCCTCGATGGTCGTCACCCCTTCGGCGATAAGGCCCGCGACTGAAAGCGCCATGACGGTCCGATGGTCGCCGAACCCCCGGACCCGGGCGCCCCGGAGCGCGCTTCGGTACACCGTAAGACCATCCTTGCGCTCAACGACGCGCGCACCGAGGCGCAAGAGTCCTTCCGCCATCGAACGGAGGCGGTCGGTTTCCTTGATGCGCGCCTGTGTCACGTTCACGATGTCGGTTTTCCCTCTGGCCTGCGTCGCGACGACGGCGAGGGTCGGCACGAGATCCGGGACCGCGTTCGCGTCTATGACGATGCCCTTAAGCTTCTTCCCGCCGCGGACGCGGATGCCGGAGCGGCCGACCACGATGGATGCCCCCATCCGCTTCAGTATCGGTATGAGCGCCTTGTCACCCTGCGAGTCTTTCATGTCGAGGCCCGAGATAGCGACGTCGCCTTCAAGAAGAACGGCTGCCGCGATGATATAGGAGGCGGATGAGAAATCGCCCGGAATCACGACCTTGAACGGCTGGTACCTCTGCCCGCCCGGAATCCGGTAGATGTCTTTCTTCCCGACGCGCGTATGTGCGTAGCGGATGCCGCCTTTTTTCATCCAATATTCCGTCATCTGGGCGTACGGGCGCTCATGAAGATCGCGGACGACGAGCTCCGAGTCCCGAGGCGCCAAGGGAAGCGAAAGGAGAAGCGCCGAGAGATACTGCGAGGTGAGACCGGCGACTTCCACCTTGCCGCCAAGCAAGGTCCCTGAGACCTTCAAGGGATATGAGCCACGGGTCAGCTTCACGCTCATGCCCAAGGCGTTCAACGCCTCCGCAAGGGGCTTTATGGGACGCGCCCGCATCTGGCGACCGCAATCGTAGAGGAGGGGCAGCTCCGCGTTCGCGCGAAACCCGAGGATCGGGAGGAGGAATCTCGTCGCGATCCCGGAGTTTCCCGTGAATACGGCTCGGCTCATCCCCCGTATCGGAAGTCCTTTGCTTCTCACGGTGATGGTTCGAGCGCCGACGGTCACCTGCGCGCCGAGAGACTTCAAGGCGCGAACGGCATCTCTCGAATCCTCGCTTTTAAGAGGGTTCGCAATGACGGAGGCACCGTTCGCGATAAGCGCGAGCACGAGAGCGCGCACCGTGTGGGACTTCGAAGACGGCGGCGTCGCGCTTCCGCGGATCATTTTTGTTTTTTTAACGATGATGTTCATGGTTAGGAACCTAGCTAAAAAATAATCGCGTAGCGAAAACGGCAGAATCCGTCGCGAGAACCTGAGAGAGCGAAGGAGGCGTGCCAGAGGCACGATGACTGAGCGAACGACGGTTCGCAGCAGGATTCTGGCGGCTGCAGTAGCGAAATGTTTGATTGATTTTCATGGTTATTTTTTAGCTAGGTTCCTGTGCAAAAGAAAAACCCTCTGGGTCCAGAGGGTTTTTCGGTTTGCGAGTTTAGGGGTTCTCTACAGCGCGAAATTACCTCCGGACAGAGGGCGTAAAGTAGAACCAGAAATACGCGGCAGAGAAGGTTTTCATACGCTGACTATCGCACTATACACGATGGAGGGTCTCTGTCAAGGCGTTGTGTATAACTAAGCCAACCGTGCTTCGCGGATAAAACGTCGGATCTTCACGAGGTCCTGTTTTCCTTTCGTTTCCACTCCTCCCGCGACGTCAACGCCCTTGATACGGCCGGAACCGCGGATGGCCATGCGTATGGTTTCCGGAGCGAGGCCTCCGGCGAGGATGACGGGGAGATGTCGGGCGAGTTTTGTTACGTGGGCGATATCAAGCGTTTTCCCTTTTCCTTGGCTTGCGCGGTCGAGGAGAAAATATTTCGCAGGGTACGCCTGAAGCGGTCGCGCTACACGGACGGGGTCGAAGTCGGGCGTGAGCCCGATCGCCTTTATGACGGGAAACCCGAGCGCTCGCGCGTACGCATCCGACTCTCTGCCATGAAGTTGTGCCATATCGAGGCCAAGTCCTTTCATTATCAATTGGACCTTTTCGAGCGGCGCATTCTGAAAGACGCCCACGAGCTTCGGCCTCCCCTTCTTCGGGAGCGAATCGATGATTTCCCTTGCAATCTCGATGCTCACCCGTCGATTCGAGGTCGGAACGAAATTGAACCCGAGCATATCCGCACCGGCCTTCTGGGCCGCTTTCGCGGCATGTGCGCTCCGTATCCCGCAGATTTTGACCAAGATTTTCATAATCCGAACCGCCGAGCAAGCTTAAGTGCTTTTTGAGAGCCACCCTTATAATACGCCTCTATGAGCGCAGAGCCAACTATGACGCCGTTCGCTCCGGCCTTCCCGAATGCCCTCGCCTGCCCGCGCGTTGAGATGCCGAATCCTATCGCCACAGGGAGGGGCGATTTGCGAGCGATGCGCTGGACGAAGGCGTTCGTATCTTTCGCGAACTTCGCGCGCTTTCCGGTGACGCCGAGGACAGACACGAGGTAGAGGTAACCGCGCGCGTACCGCACTATCTTCTTGAGGCGCGCATCGGTCGTCGTCTGCGTTACGAGGAAGACGGGGTCAACGCCGTATTTCGTGGCCGCTTTGACGAACGGTCCCGCTTCCTCGACTGGAACATCGGGAATGAGGACACCGTCTATCCCAGCTTTCCGTGCTTCGCGATAGAATCTTTCTATTCCGCGCTTGTAGACGAGGTTCGCGTACACAAGTACCGAGATCGGGATGTCACTTGCCTTCCGGATATCACGCACGAGCGAGAACACCTTCGATACTGTCATGCCGCTCTTTAAAGCGCGCGCGTCGGCGGCCTGGATGGTGGGGCCGTCCGCTAAAGGGTCCGAATACGGGAATCCGAGTTCAAGCAAATCTGCGTTCTTCACGAGCGCTTTTGCGAACGCAAGCGAGCGCTTGTAGTCCGGGTCCCCCGCGACAAGGAAGGGCATGAAGGCGGTCCGTTTCGCCTTCGCGAGCTCCGCGAATTTTTTCGTAATCCGAGAACTCCTTTCCAAATTCCATTCCGGCCTCCAAGTCGCAGCTCGGGCCTGCGGCACATCGGCTCGGACTCGCCGTATCTTCGGATACGCCTCATCCTCCGCCTTGTGCCTCGTCACCGAGCCGCGCCTTTCGTCTCGAAAGCGAATTTTGAAATGAGTTCTAACCATACAGTTTCTCGACTTCGTGAAGGTCCTTGTCGCCCCGACCGGAGAGGTTTATGACGATGGTCTTCCCTTTGGGGAGCTTTTTCGCAAGCTTTACGGCATATGAAACCGCATGCGCGGATTCCAAGGCCGGGATAATCCCTTCGGTTTCGGAGAGAAGATGGAATGCTTCGAGTGCTTCCTTGTCGGTCACTGCGGCGTACGTGATGCGGCCTTTTTCCCGAAGAAAGCTGTGCTCCGGTCCCACGGACGGATAATCCAAGCCCGCGGAAACGCTGTGCGTTTCCATTATCTGCCCATCTTCGTTCTCGAGGACGTAGGACTTCGTTCCATGAAGAATACCTACCTCGCCGCCCAAGAACCGCGCGGCATGTTTCCCGCTTCGTATCCCGAGCCCTCCGGCCTCGATGCCGACCATCCTCACCTTTTTATCGCCAAGGAAATCGTAGAAAAGGCCGAGCGAGTTCGAGCCGCCGCCGACACATGCGACGAGATAATCGGGCCTGCCGAACATCGTACTCGCTTGCCCTTTCGTTTCCTTTCCAATGACGCGCTGAAAATCCCGGACCATGGTCGGGTATGGGTGGGGCCCGAGGACGGACCCGAGGAGGTAGTGAGTACTCCGCACGTTCGCGACCCAATCTCGTATGGCTTCGTTGATGGCGTCCTTCAAGGTCTGGGAGCCCGCGGTGACCTCGCGCACCGTGGCGCCAAGAAGACGCATCCGGAGGACATTCGGCTTTTGCCTTAGCATATCGACCGTCCCCATATAGACATCGCACCCGATACCCATCTTCGCCGCCGCAGCGGCCGTTGCGACGCCATGTTGACCCGCGCCGGTTTCCGCGATGATGCGGGTCTTTCCCATGTATTTCGCGAGCAAGGCCTGCCCCAAGGCGTTATTTATCTTGTGTGCGCCGGTGTGCGCGAGATCCTCCCGCTTCAGGTAGATGCGCGCGCCACCTATCTTCTTCGTAAGATTCTCCGCGAAATAAAGCGGCGTCGGCCGCCCGACAAAGTCACGAAGAAGCCCGGCGAGTTCCCTTTGCGCCTTTTTGTCCTTCGAGAATTTCGCGTACGCGTGCTCCAGCTCCTTAAGAGCGCTCATCAAGGTTTCGGGAACGAACTGGCCACCGAATTTTCCGAAGTATCCCTTCATGCGAGTTTGAGAGCGCGTATCTTCGCGCGCGGATCCCGTGACGATGCAACCGAAGTGCCGACCAAAACGGCATCGGCTCCGGCTTTACGCGCCCTCGTAACATCCTCCGGTCGTTCAAACCCGGACTCTGCGACAAGGACCACGCGCTCCGGGACCAAGGGTGCGAGCGCGAGCGTGGTTGTAAGGTCCACCTTCAGGGTCTTTAGGTTTCGGTTGTTCACACCGATAATATCCGCTCCCGCTTTTAGCGCCCGCAAAAGCTCCGGCTTTGAATGGACTTCGACCAAGGCCGCGAGCCCAAGGCGCTTCGCGAGTGCGAGGAGCGACTTCAGCTTCGCCTGCGTAAGCATCACGACGATAAGGAGTATCGCGTCCGCCCCGGCCGCCTTACTCTCATACACCTGATACTCATCAATGATGAAATCCTTCCGGAGAACGGGCTGCGGGGCGATGCCGCGCACGAGCGCGAGGCTCTCGAGCGACCCGCCGAAATGCTTTTTGTCCGTGAGGACCGAGATCGCGTCCGCGCGGCTTTTTGCATATGCGCGGGCGAGCGCCGTGGCCGAACGTCTCGTCACGACCCCCTTCGACGGCGATTTCAGCTTCACCTCCGCGATGAGCGCAAGCGGTTTCCGCGTGAGCGCGTGCTTGAAGGGGCGTATCCCTTTTCGTTTTTTCGCGAGCGCCACCATCTCGCGAAGCGGGAGCTCACGCTTTGCGAGCGCCACTTCGCGCCGTTTTTCCTTTGCGACCGCAGCGAGAAAGCTCATGCGTTTGTCGCCTTCACGATCTCATCGAGCTTTCGGGCGGCTTTGCCGGAGCGGAGAGCCTCCAGAGACATCTGGACCGCGGCATCGAAATCCTCCGTATGCCCGAACGCAACAAGGCCCAAAGCGGAATTCAAGGCGACAGCAAGGTTCTGCGCATCCGTCCCTTTGCCATCGAAAAGCGTCGCAAGGATGTGGGCGTTCACGGCTGCGTCGCCGCCCATGAGCTCCTCCGGCTTCCCGACGGCATACTCTGATGTCGGGAGAACGAAGCGTTTCGGCTCCGCTCCTTTTTCCGCGAGGAGGACTTCCGTGTCCGCGAAGGGGCTCGCTTCGTCCATACCGCTTTCTGCGTGGATGAAGAACGCTTTCTCAACTCCAAAATCAATGACGATGGCGGCAAGGGGCTCCGCGTATGAGAAATCCGAAAGGCCATGGACGCGAAACCTCGCGCGTGCGGGATTCAATAAGGGGCCAAGGAAATTGAAATACGTGCGCTTACCGAAGGCCTTTCTTGCTTCCGCGGCGTGACGAAACGCGGGATGGTGTGTCCTTGCGAAAAGGAACACGAATCCGGTTTCGTCGAGAACCTGCTTCTCCCGCTCGGGCGAGAGTTCGATTTTCACACCGAGGGCCTCGAGGACATCCGCGCTCCCGCACTTCGAGGAGGCGGCGCGGTTCCCGTGCTTCGCGACCGGGATCCCGATTGCGGCGAGGAGGACGGCGGAGGCGGTCGAGATGTTGAAGCTTCCGCTCTTGTCGCCTCCCGTACCGCAGGTGTCGAGGGAATCCGATGCGTCCGGCACTGCAACCATCGCCTCGGCGGACGCCCTGAAGAAGCCACGGAGTTCCGGTTCACTGATGCGCCGCCCATTAATTGCGGTGAAGAGCGCGACGAGCTCATCAGTCGCGACCGCTCCCTCAAGGACCGATTTCTGGAGGGCGTAGGCCTCCGGCTCGGTAATCCCGGTCTCCACTCCCGCTCTGTCGATGATGGCGCGCGTGTCAGTCATATTTGAAAAGGAAGTTCCCGAGCATCCGCTTTCCTCCTTCGGTCGCGAAGGACTCCGGATGGAACTGTATACCTTCGATGGGATACAGCCTATGACGAAGCCCCATGATCTCTCGAGCGCCGCCGAGTGCGGTCGCCGACACCTCGAGCTCCTTGGGAAGCTTCGTGACGACAAGCGAATGGTAGCGCATCGCCTCGATGTTCTGCGGAAGCCCCGCAAAGACTCCCCTGCCATCATGCTTGAGTAGGCTCGCTTTCCCGTGCATGGGCTTTCGAGCCGGAACCACCTTTCCGCCGTACACGTGCGCTATGCCCTGCATCCCAAGACATACCCCGAGGGTGGGTACGGTTTTCGCGACCATTCTCAACACGGGTCCGCACACGCCGAAGTACTTCGGGTCGGAGGGACTCCCGGGGCCCGGGGAGATGATGATGCGGTCGTACCTCCTCTCCTCGATCTCTTTGACGGATAGCGCATTGTTCCGGACGACATCGACCTCGAAGCCTTTCATACGCTCCCCCAGAAGCTCGCCCACGAGCTGATAGAGGTTGTAGGTGAACGAGTCAAAGTTATCGAGAATGAGGACTTTCATCCCGTTAGAGATAGGAAGCTTCGCTTCCGCATTGTCTAATACGTTTCTTATTCCTCGCGATGTGTTTTTAGTCATACGTTATTTTCTGTATCTGCTTCCGCGATCTCTAACGGGATTCAGGTTGTGCGCGAGAACGAGTCCATCGCGAGCTTTGTGGCCGCGAGTTTCCGCTCTATCTCCTCGTACTCGCTTCCCGGCTTCGAGTCATGGACGATGCCGCCGGACGCCTGCGCATAGGCCACACCATTCTTCGCGAAAACGCTCCGGATAGGGATGACGAAGGTGCAGTTGCCATTGACGCCGAAGAATCCGACCGCGCCTCCATAGGGGCCGCGCCCGACTTTTTCATTGCGCTCGATTATCTTCATGGATTCTATCTTCGGCGCGCCGGAGAGGGTACCCGCCGGGAATACGGACGAGAGAGTCGAGAACATGTCCTCGCCGGGTGCGATGAGCCCGGTTATCTCGCTCGAGAGATGCTGGACGTGGCTGAACTTCTTCACGTCGAGGAAACGCCGGACCTTAACCGTGCCGAACCGGGAGACCCGCCCGAGGTCGCTCCGGTGGAGGTCAACGAGCATCGTATGCTCCGCCCGCTCCTTCGGGTCCGCGAGAAGGCCTCGCGCGAGCTTCCGATCTTCGGCGGCGTCTTTGCCACGCGCTGCCGTCCCCGCTAAGGGGAATGTCTGGAGTTCGCCATTCGTGAGGTCGAGAAGTAACTCCGGCGAAGCGCCGAGAACCGTCGTGTCGCCGAATCTGATGTAGTACATGTGCGGCGAGGGGTTCACGACGCGAAGAGTGCCGTAGACCGGGAGAAGCGAGCCTAGAACGGCGTACTCGGAGGAGAGCCCAACTTCGGTCTGAAAGGTGTTCCCCTTCCGTATCTCCTCTTTGACCGAGAGGACGGTCCGCGCGTGCGCGGCCTTGGTAGTGCTCATGCCCTTGAAAACAACCTTCGTCTTCGAAGCCGGCGGAGGCGACTTGATGAGTTTTTTGATATCGGGAAGGCGGTTCTTACGATAGTAGAAATAATCGGTCTCGCCGGTCACTTTATCGAAAATGAGCCCGTCGGTGTAGAAGCCGAAGCAGAAGCGGTCGTACCCGGGCCGCTGTTTGAGCTTCACGGTCGGCTCGAAGAATTCCGCCGCGCCGTAGGATACGTAGCCAACGAGCCCCCCGGCGAACGCGCGCGATATGACGTCCTGCGGCATCATCTCGCGGAGGAGCCCGTACGGATTCCCGGTCTTGTAGGTTTTCTTCCCGACCGTGAGAACTCCGCGGTTCCCGCGTACGATGAACTCCGGCGCAAAACCGACGATGGAGTAGCGACTCTCGGGACTGTCGGTCAGGGACTCCAAGAGGAAGCAGTTCTCGAAGCGCGGCTCGAGGCGCTGGAACATCTCGTACACGTCCAGCGGAAACGTGATTTTCACGATGTTCGGTTTCTTCGGGAGCTTGAATCGTTTGTCGGGTTTCATGGGTTTTAGAACCTATCTCAAAAATAATCGCGAGGCGGAATCGTCAAAATCCGTTGCGAGAATCCGAGAGAGCGACGGAGGCGTGCCGGAGGCACGACGACTGAGCGAGCGAAGGTTCGTAGCAGGATTTTGGCGGCTCCGGTCGCGAAATGATTTGGGCGTAATTGCATGGTTATTTTTGAGATAGGTTCTTAAATAAAAAACACCTTCCGCAAAGGAAGGTGTGGTTGAGATTCTCTAATTCAAGGATTACACACCCGACTTTGCGGTTTCACGAGCGGCCCAGCCCCAAGCGCTCACGAGTGTGTAACCTACCATGCACGTGATGATAGCCGATTTCTAGCGTTCCGTCAAGGATATCCCCAGAATATGCCGATTTTCGAAGACCTTTTCGCAAAGATGCGCAAAATCCAGTTTCGGATACAATGGGCGGCATCATCAAAAACACATGAAAAAGTACTACTACCGAGCGAGCGAGAAAAAAGGGCGCTCGCGTCCTTTTTCGAGCGAGCGAAGGGAGAAAAAAACGAAGATTTATTACGGTGCTGAGACCCGGAAAGCGACCGAGAACTTCCCGTTCCTCCAGGACAAGCAATACCGGGTCTACCGCTTCCACAAGGAGTTTATACTCGCCCTCATCACCATCAAGAAGGCGACGGCGCGGGCGAATGTAACCGCCGGGAACCTCAGTAAAGGCGTGGGGAGCGCGATCGTCCAGGCGTGCGACCAACTTCTCAAGGCGGAGGGGCCGTTCCTCCGTGTGCAATTCCCGCTTCCGGCTCTCATGGGCGGCGCGGGCACCTCCATCCACATGAACGTGAACGAGGTCGTTGCGAACATGGCGACCGAGATATTAGGGAAGCGCGGGAAGAAGGTGAACGTGCATCCGAACGACCACGTGAACTTCGGACAGTCGACGAACGACGTGAACCCGTCCGCCATCAAGGTCGCCGCGGTCCCCCTCTTGAAGCGCTTGAACGGCACGGTCGGCCATCTCGCGTCCGCGTTCGAAAAGAGGGCTCGCGAATACAGAGGCGTCGTGAAACTGGGGCGCACGCACCTTCAGGACGCGGTCCCGGTCACGCTTGGGGAGGAATTTGCGGCCTATGCGTCCTTGCTCCGTGGACATCAACAGGAACTTAAGCGGGCCTCCGGCCTCGCGACGATCCTTCACCTGGGCGGCACCGCGGTCGGAACCGCCATAAACGCGAGCCCGCGGTACCGCGCGGCGGTCTACCGAGAGCTCAAGCGAGCGACCGGGCACGCCTTCCGTCCGGCCCGGAACATGATGGCGCATACGGGCTCCATGTCGGACCTGGTGCAGATATCCCAAGCCGTGACCACACTCACCCTCGAGTGCTCGAAGGTAGCGACGGACATTCGCATGATGTCGAGCGGGCCGCGGGGTGGATTCGGCGAAATAACTCTGCCGGAGCTCCAAAAAGGCTCTTCCATTATGCCCGGTAAGGTGAACCCCATCATGCCGGAGACCGTGAACATTCTCTACTACATCGTCTCCGGCAACAACCTCACCATCGAACACGCGGCGCAAGGCGCGAACCTCGAGCTCGCGGTCATGGTGCCGCCGGTCATCGACCGCCTGCTCCAGAGTATAAAGATCACCGATAACGTGCTCCGGGTCTTCGCGGACCGCTGCATCATGCGGCTCGTCGCGAACAAGGAGCGCTGCCTTGAGCTCTTGGAGCGCTCCACCGCCTATTCGACTCTCCTCACCCCTCGCCTCGGGTACGAAGTTATGAGCGTCGCGGTGAAGGAGGCCGTGAAGACCGGCAAGACCCTGCGCGAGGTGGTCGTCGGAAAAAAACTCCTCACCAACAAGGAATTCGACAAGGTCGTGCGCGCCTTCAAGCCCTAGCGACGGCCCGAACCGCGTCGGCGACCGCCCGCGCGACACCCGGTTCGAAGATGCCGGGGACGATGCGCTCCAGGGTCGGATCCGTGACATATGAAGCGAGGGTTTTTGCCGCGGCAAGCTTCATGCCTTCGGTAATGGAGCGCGCTTTCGCTTCAAGGACGCCCTGGAATACTCCAGGGAACGCGAGGGCGTTATTGACCTGATTCGGGAAGTCGGAGCGGCCCGTTGCGACGATGGCGGCGCCTGCTTCTTTTGCAAGCTCCGGCATGATTTCGGGCGTCGGGTTCGCGAGCGCAAAGATGATGGGATCCGGGGCCATGGAGCGGACCATGTGCTCGGAGACGATGTCCGGACCCGAAAGCCCGATGAAGACTTCGCGCCCGACCATCGCGTCATCAAGGTCGCCGTCGATGTCGCCGAGGTTGGTGAAATCGAGAAGCGACGTGCGCCACCGATCGAGATCGACCCTGCGCGACGAAAGGATGCCGCCGCGGTCGGAAACGATGATGTCGCCGGCGCCCATCTCGCGGAGCATCTTCAAGACAGCGACCCCCGCGGCGCCGGCGCCGGAAACGACGAAGCGGGTTTTCGCGAACGTGCGACCGGTCAGTTTCAGCGCGTTCATAAGTCCCGCGATGACGACAATCGCCGTCGCGTGCTGGTCGTCGTGCATGACGG
The DNA here is from genome assembly GCA_964357285.1 of uncultured Candidatus Saccharibacteria bacterium. Lineage (GTDB taxonomy): Bacteria > Patescibacteriota > Minisyncoccia > Phycocordibacterales > Phycocordibacteraceae > Phycocordibacter. Next base: position 2,486 of record CAYHKM010000016.1, on the reverse strand, counting down.
GGATGTCGAGCTCGCTCTTCAAACGCTCCTCGATATCGAAGCAGCGCGGCGCGGAGATGTCCTCGAGATTGACGGCGCCGAACGAGAGCGATATGAGCTTCACCGCTTCGACGAATCGGTCGACATCTTGCGTCTTGAGAGCAATGGGGAACGCGTTCAATCCAGAAAATTCCTTGAAGATGACACACTTCCCTTCCATGACCGGCATGCCGCCCGCGGGCCCGATGTTCCCGAGACCCAAGACCGACGAACCGTCGGTAATGACCGCGATCCAATCCCCGCGGGACGTCAGTTCCCACACGCGCTCCGGATCCTCTGCGATGGCGCGTGACGGCCCCGCGACCCCCGGCGTGTAGGCGAGCGAGAGGGCCGTGCGGTCCGTGAGCTTCAGCTTCGGCTTGAGCGCTATCTTCCCGCGGTGTTTCCGATGGAACGCGAGCGATTCTTGGTAGATGTCGGTCATGGGCGTTAGCGGCTTCCGTCCCCCTTCGCGTCAAGAATACGCCTCGCGGCGAGCGCGAAGGCCGCTTTCCGATAGGACACATTGTGCTCCTTCGCAAAGCGAGATATCCCGTTCCATGCGAGGACCATGACGTCTTTGAGGCGATGATTCACTTCCTTCCTCGTCATCGCGGTCCCCTGCATGTTCTGCTCCCACTCAAAAAACGAGACCGTGACGCCGCCCGCGTTCGCGAGGACGTCAGGGATGACGTCGATCCCGCGGCTTGCGAGGATTGTGTCGGCTTCAGCCGTCACGGGACCGTTCGCGAGCTCGAGGATTATCTTCGCCTGTATCTTCGGGGCGATGTCCGCGGTCACGGCGCCGTCGAGCGCAGCCGGTATGAGGATGTCGGCATCCATCGTGAGAACCGCGTCGGGGTTCCCGATCGAAGCCCCATGCGCCTCGAGCTTCTCCATGTCGCAGACCGACCCCTCGCAGTACATGTCCATGAGAGCCCGGCTCTGGTTCTTTATCTGGACGAACTCCGCCGGATTCAGGCCTTTTTCACTCATGACCGAGCCCTTGGAATCCGCAATGCCGACGATGCGGTAGCCGCGATCGAAAAGGATGGTAGCGGCGACCGAGCCAGCATTCCCGAATCCGTGGACCGCGACGCGAAGCCCTTCTGGGTCGAGGCCGTGCTCGGCGACGTACGCCTCGAGGACGTCAATGCCGCCGAGCGCTGTGGCGGTGTCCCGACCGGGGATGCCGCCCAGCTCCACTGGCTTTCCCGTGAAAGTCGCGGGCGCGCGGGTCCCGATAGTTTTTTCGTACTCATCGAGCATGACGGCCATAATTTCGCTGTTGGTGTAAACGTCCGGCGCGGGAACATCCTTGGTCGGACCGATATAGGGTGCCATCGCGCGCGCGAACGAGCGCGCGACCGACTCGATGTCTTCCTTTGAAAGCCCTTTCGGATCGAACGCGACGCCGCCTTTCCCTCCGCCCATCGGGATGTCGACGACGGCGCACTTGACCGCCATCATCGCGGCGAGCCCTTTCACCTCTTCGAGATCGGCGCCCGGATGGAAACGGATGCCGCCCTTGTAGGGTCCGCGGGCGTTCGAGAACTGGACGCGATACGCGGCGAGC
>CAYHKM010000016.1:0-882 GCA_964357285.1 uncultured Candidatus Saccharibacteria bacterium | reverse complement strand
GCGCCCTTGATGGTGACGTTCAGGGTCTTCTCGATGACCCGGTCCGGGGTCTCGAGAAGGAGGACATCTTCGGGCGAAAGTGAGAGGAGTTCCGCGGCCTCCCCGACCCGGATGCGATATTCGTCAAAAAGGTTTTTCGGAAATCCGTCTCGAGGCATGGCAAACGCACTAAAAGACTAACATACCCGGAGGAAAAAGACCGCTCCCAAAGGAGGCTCGCGGGACGATGCGGCCGCATTGAAGCGGCATGGAGGACGTGTACAATAGATGGCGGCATACTGAACTAACCATGACGAACGCCGTGAAGATTTCCGGAGGGTACGAGCGCCACGGCGACAAGAAAAACTCGGATTTCTTCGAAGAATACTTGGAGCGTATCTATGAGCGCCGGAAGGAAGCCGGGCTCCCGGAGCTCGTGGGCCGTATGCGCGGCATCGTGATACAAATCTCGCCGAGCGAAGCGGTGTCGTATCTCCTCGAGCTCTATCTCATGACCCCCTATCGCTTGAAGGAAGCGTTCCGGGGAGTGACGCACCGGGTCTACGTCCTCCAGGTGGACGACGCATTCCCGACGCTCTTCATCTTGGAGCCCGTTGAATTCGACTACAGCGATCTCTTTTCGGCTATCAGCGTTATTTATCCGCGCGGAAAAGCGCGACCGAACGCGCGGTATTTCGGCGAGATATACTCCGCGAAAGACCCGCGCGAGGTGAAGCGGATCCTCGGGGAGCAGGAGATACGGTTCCTCGACAAGGAAACAAACAAGAATTCCTTCCTCGCGAACGAGCGCTTCGTGTTCACCGAGCGCTCGTATTACACGAACAATATCGTGGGATACGCCGCGGACGACAGCTCGCTCATCTTCAACATTTCCAGCTGGAA
>CAYHKM010000015.1:0-15984 GCA_964357285.1 uncultured Candidatus Saccharibacteria bacterium | reverse complement strand
CTTTTCCATATGGATGCCTTGTTCTGGAAGCCCGGCTGGACCGAAACGCCGGAAGCGGAATACACGGAAGGCCAAGAGAAGATACTAGCGAATAACGACTCGTGGATTATTGAAGGATGGATAAACGAGGCGCTTGCGGAGCGTGTGCGTCGGGCCGACCTTGTCATCTATCTCGATTACCCCGGATGGCTCGCCGCATCGCGTTATGTTCTTCGAGCCATCATGCACGGGAAAGTCGCCCGCCCAGAACTTCCACCCGACTGCGTTGACACCTTTAAGCTCCACCGCTTCCTCATCATCCTCTCGCGCGGAGAACGACCAGAGTTAGAAGACGCTCTCCGGCACGTCCCGGACCCGGGACGCATCGTCCGCTTCGCATCTCCCAAGGAGGCAGAACAATACCTCGCGCGATTTTAGGCCGGCGTCCTTGGTTTTTTGAAAAAACGAGTCAGCGCGTCTCCCACGCCATCGCTCACGATGGGTATTGCTCCGGGGATGAACAAGATGCCGTAGAGAACGAGGGCCCAGAGGGGGGAGACGAGCGCGAAGAGAATGGCGCCGATACCGGGGATGAACGGAAGAAGCGCCCGGAACCGCATGGTCCGTATTATCTCGTCGGAAAGGTCCGGATCGACGAGGCGCCTCTTGTGGGTCGCGTAGAACCAGTGAAGCGCGAGGAAAAAGCCGCAGATGAGGAGATTCACGCCATAGAACATCACCGCGAAGCTATCGTAATAATGGTGGCTCACGAGATTGGTTGAGAAGGGGATGATGACGATAAACGCGAGAAAAACGATATTGATCCAGAGATACGTCCGGTCCGAATGCTTCACCCAGTGCGTCTCGTTGTGGTGTCCCACCCAGAAGGAGCCAAGGACGAGCATCGACAGGAAGAACGTGAAGAACTCCGGCCACAATCCCGCAAAAAGCGCGCCGATATTCTCGGAGGCGAAATTCACGGGAACCGAAAAGTTGAAGATCATCACTGTCATCGCGGTCGCAAAGACGCCGTCCCCGAGGTTCTGGATGCGGCTCGTTGACAGGGTCTGCGACAGCTTCGCTTCGACGTTTCCCATGCTCTCCACAGTATAAGCTCGTCCACGTGTGCTTTATACTGACTCCATGGCAGGCCGGTACGCATTTTCGGCAAAGCTATGGCGGTATCCGGGGGAGGCCGCGTGGTATTTCATATCGGTCCCGAAACCGGAGTCCGCGCGCATCAAAAAGAATGTGCGAGTCAGGCGCGGGTGGGGCTCGGTGAGGGTGAAAGCAAAAATTGGTAAAACGTCTTGGAGCACTTCGGTATTCCCCGACTCGCAAAGCGGAATGTATCTTTTACCGGTCAAACTAGCGGTTCGTCGCTCCGAAAGCCTTGACGAGGGCGAGCGCACGCGGGTAACCCTTACGACGACATGATGGATATTCTCATCATCGGCTCTGGTGCTCGCGAGCACGCGCTTGCGTGGAAAATCAAACAGTCGCTGGAGTGTGGGAAGCTCTACATCGCCCCCGGGAACGCGGGCACCGTGAAGTTCGCCGAGAACATCTCCCTCAACATCAAAGACAATGCCGCGGTCGTCGAATTCGCGAAAAAAAACGGCATCGGGCTCGTCGTGGTCGCGCCCGACGACTACCTAGCGCAGGGCATGGTGGACGCGCTCATGGCGGCGGGCATCCAGGCGTTCGGACCAACGAAAGCCGCGGCGGAGCTCGAGTGGTCGAAGGCATTCGCGAAATCGTTCATGCGGCGCTACGAGATTCCGACCGCGTATTCGAAGACGTTCGCATCTTTAGAGCTCGCGCTCGTGTATGCGAAAGAACAGAGATTTCCCCTCGTCGTCAAAGCGGACGGTCTCGCTCTCGGGAAAGGCGTCGTCATCGCGCAGTCGTACGAAGAAGCTGAGCGGACGCTTACCGAGTTCATGGAAGGCGGGAAATTCGGTGAATCCGGGAGGACTGTCGTCGTCGAAGAATTTCTCGAAGGGACCGAGGTCTCCATCCACGCCTTCTCAGACGGGAAGACGGCGAAGCTGTTCCCGGTCTCCCGCGATCACAAGCGGATAGGGGACGGGGACCAAGGACCCAATACCGGCGGGATGGGCACCATCGCTCCGGTCAAGGCGACCGAGTCGTTCCTCTCAGATGTCGCGGAGCGCGTCGTGAATCCCGTTATAGCGGGGATGGCCGAGCAAGAGACGCCATTCTCGGGCATCCTCTTTCCGGGCCTCATGGTGACGCCGCAGGGGTCACGGGTTCTTGAGTTCAACGCGAGGTTTGGTGACCCGGAATGCGAGTCCTACATGCGGCTCCTCGAAAGCGATCTCGTTTCCATCATGCTTGCCTGTATCGAGGGCCGTTTGGACCGCGAGGAGGTGCGCTGGTCTCCGGAATCAGTCGTCACCGTCATCCTCGCGTCGAAGGGGTACCCGGGGAGCTATGAGAAGGGATTCCCGATAACCGGCATCGAAAATGCGGAAAAGGACCTCTCGGTCGTCGTCTTTCATGCAGGGACAGCCCTCAAGGACGGGGAATTGGTGACCGCGGGTGGGCGAGTCCTTGGCGTTTCGGCAATTGGCGCAACGCAAGAGGAAGCAAAGAAGCGCGCGTACGACGCGGTCAGGAAGATAACTTTCGAGGGCGCGCAATACCGTACCGATATTGGTGCCGATTGGAAAGTGTAATCACTCAGGAAGCAATCCTATTTCGTCTCGAGATCCGCTACGTTGAAGATAAGCGCGAATCTGAACTCTCCCTGCGCGAGCGGAGGTGTTCGATGCAGAAAGTTTAGCGATGAACTCTCGTCTTTTTTAACTCTGAACGCGACTGTCGCGCCGGGTCGGGGCGCAACTTCCCGTTTCGTTCCTACATGTTTGAGCATAGTTGAGGGCCCAACGTATGTTCGGACGACGGTCATTTCATTTTGGTACGGACCGGTTGATGGATCGGTATGCCACCCTCTCGATTCCTGCGATGTTCCATAATCTCCCTGCACAAACCGGGTCGTATAGCGAACAATCCTTTTGTTCCGGAACGCGCGCATCGTCTTCAACATGCCACGAATAATGTCGTGCAGGAAGCCGCGTGCCGTGTTTTTTTGATCGTCGTTGAACTCAAACCAGTTACCATATTTCGAAAATGCGCGATCGGCTTCCGTAAGATACGACTCATCACTCCCGATGCGCGAGGTTTCCACGTCTTCGTTCCAAAACAATGCCACAAGCATTTCGTTGAGACATCGCTGCACTAATTCCCTGTACGGATTAAACGTCTCTTGGGAAGCAATCTCGCCCGACTCGAACACCGCGGCCTCGGTTTCGGGCTTGTCCATGGACGCCGCGAGGTCTTCCACGGAGGGAACCTTCTCGACCTGCTTCGGGCGCGCGTCTCGAGAGGCGAAAGAAAGACGCGGGGTAAGACCCGCTATGAATCGTGCATCGCGCGCATCCATTGAGTATTTATTCTAGCATAAAAGTATTATAAGTCAAATTACGCAAAGCGACATTTTGCATGTTTTATGGCTTCAATAGGCCGTAAAAGCATGGGGAATCGGCATTTTGATGTGCTACAATGAGAGGAGCCACCAAGGCCCCTTTTTTCGTATACATGGCAAAAGCTTCCAAAAAATCCGCTAAAGCGCAGAAGAAACCGACAGGCGGGTACAGCGCCGAATCCATCACCGTTCTCGAAGGGCTTGAGCCAGTCCGGAAGCGTCCGGGCATGTACATTGGCACAACGGGCTTGGACGGCCTCCACCATCTCATCTGGGAAGTGTTCGACAACTCCCGGGACGAAGCCATGGGCGGCTTCGCGAGCGACATCGAGGTCGCGCTTCTCCCCGGCAACCGCATCCGCGTCGCCGACAACGGACGGGGCGTGCCGGTTGACATCCACAAACAGACCAAGGTCTCCGCTTTGGAAACCGTCATGACGACCCTACACGCCGGAGGCAAGTTCGGCGGAGACAGCTCCGGCTACAAAGTGTCCGGAGGCCTTCACGGCGTCGGCGTCTCGGTCGTGAACGCCCTCTCCTCGTATGTGAAAGCCGAAGTTCACCGCGACGGCGGCTACCATCTCCAGGAATACGAGCGCGGGAAGCCGAAGGGGAAGGTAAAGAAAGTCGCCTCGTCGGATTGGCACGGCACCATCATCACCTTCGAGGCCGATTCGCAGATATTCCCCGAGATCAAGTTTGAGTGGAAGCGCGTCTGCGACCACCTGCGTCAGCAGGCGTACCTGGTGAAGGGAGTGCGCATCACGGTCATCGATGCGCGCGACTATCCTGGCAAGCTCGACCTCGCCGACGTCCGATACCTCCGCGAGCTCGGGCTCCTCGTCCCGTCGATGGCGTATTACTTCGAAGGAGGCCTGAAGTCGCTCGTCGCCTTCAACAACCGCTTCCAGACCCCGGTCCATGATTCGATCTTCTATGTCGAGAAGGAGGCGGACAAGGTCGAGGTCGAGGTCGCGCTCCAGTACACGGATGACATCTCGGCGCGCCTGACCGCCTTCGCCAACAACACCTACAACGCAGAAGGTGGCACGCACGTGACCGGCTTCAAGACCGCGCTTACAAGGACCCTGAACAGTTACACGAAGAAGAACGGGAGCAGCAAAGAGGAGGACAATTTCACGGGTGACGACGTCCTCGAGGGCTTGACCGCCATCATCTCCGTGAAGCTCCGCGAGATCCAGTTCGAGGGGCAGACCAAGGCGAAGTTGGGGTCCGTTGAGGCGCAGGGCGCGGTGAACACCATATTTTCCGAGGCGTTTTCGGACTTCTTGGAGACCCATCCGGACGAAGCGCGTGCCATCGTCGGCAAGGCGACCCTCGCCATGAAAGCGCGGAAGGCGGCGAAAGCCGCGAAAGACTCGGTGCTCCGTAAGGGCGCTTTGGACGGCCTCGCCTTGCCCGGCAAGCTTGCCGATTGCCAATCGAAAGACCCGTCGGAGTCTGAAATTTTCATCGTCGAAGGGGACTCCGCAGGCGGCTCCTCGAAGCAGGGGCGCGACCGACGCATTCAGGCAATACTGCCGCTGCGCGGGAAAATCCTCAATGTCGAGCGGGCCCGTCTCGACCGTATGCTCGAATCAACCGAGATAAAGGCGCTCATCATCGCGCTCGGGACCGCGATAGGCGACCTTTTCGACCTTTCGAAACTCCGCTACCACAAGGTCATCATCGCGACGGATGCGGACGTTGACGGCGCACACATACGGACACTTCTCCTCACGCTTTTCTTCCGCTACTTTCGCGCCCTCATTGAGGGTGGGTACCTCTACATCGCCCAGCCGCCCTTGTATAAGATCAAAAAAGGGAAGGACGTCTCCTACGCGTACTCGGATGCCGAGAAGACGAAGCTAGTCGGCAAAGACCCCGACATCGGCGAAGTCGAGGAGGGCGAGCCAGAATCAGCGGAAGCCGATGAAGAGAAACCGAAAGCGGGGAAGACGAAGGTTTCGATCCAACGCTATAAGGGCTTGGGCGAGATGAACCCTGACGAGCTTTGGGAAACCACCATGGATCCCGCGCGGAGAGTCTTAAAGCAAGTGGCCATCGAAGATGCCCAAGATGCAAACCGCGTCTTCGACATCCTCATGGGAACCGACGTTCCTGCTAGAAAAAGTTTCATACAAAGCAACGCCAAGACAGCGAACCTCGACATCTAAGCCGGCAGAGTCGAGCCGCTTCCGGCGGATAGTTAAAACCCCGCTCATTCGAAGAGCGGGGTTTTTCGCTTGGAGCTCGCACCCGTCGGATGTCAGTTCGAAACCGTTATATCGTAGCGGAGAAGGTTGTTGTCCTTGTTCCGCTCGTTTATGCGGCTCGAGGGGTCGACGTTCACCACGAAGGTTCCTTTGCCTGACTGGTCGAACGTGTCGAAGCCGAGCGTGAATTCGATGCGGTCGCGCGGATCAAGTTCCGGCTGCATCGGGGAGACGAAGACGTACGAAGGGAAAGTCGGAAGGACCGACGTGAAGTCGAACTGGGGCGACCGCTTGGTGCCGAGGTTCTCGACCGCGAAGCGGACCGCGATACGGGCGCCCGGAGGATTCCGCATCGGAGTCGAAGACGCCGTGAAGGCACCGGTCGTCTTGTCGACGACGCCCACTTCGAGGACGCGCACGGAAAGGTCGACGTAACCGTTCGGGTCCGACACGACCACGAGAGGCACGGTGCCGCTCGTGACCGGATACGTCACGGAAGTCTCGGGTCCCTTGGTCGGAGTCGTCGGCGTCGGGCCCGGTGCGGGTGCGGGAGCAGGTGCGGGAACTGGAGCAGGTGCGGGCGCAGGTGAAGGGACCGGGGTGGTGCCGGTCACGGCAGGGCTTCCCGAGACGCTCCCGTTCACGACTGTGAGGGTAGCGGAGCCGGTGACGGTTGCCTTTGCGGCGCCGTTCGGCGTGAAGTCGACGTAGAGCTTCACATCGATGTAACGGTTCTCATTCGAGTAGGGGGTGAGCACGATGGAATCGCCGCTATTCAGGAAGTTGAAGGGGACGTTGCAATAGACGGTCGTCTTCTCGCCCGAAACGGAAGGGGACTCGAAGTACATTCCGTCCGCGCAATCGTAGCGGAAGGTGTACGAACCGTCGGTCGATTTCTTCGCGTGCTTCCACGTGAGCGTGAACGTCTCTCCCGACGCGACCGTGAGGGACGGCGCAGTGAGAACGAGCTCCTCGCCCGCAGGCACGAAAATCGAGGTGATGGACACGACCGCAGCCGCGAGAGATGAAAAGACGTTCGGAACGGCGCTCGCGATCTGCACGCTCCCGATCATGCCGATGACGGCGATAGCGAGGAAGGCGATAATCGCAATTACGCGCACGCCGGCGCCCATGACGCCCTCGCGAGAATGTTTGTTTTCCATGCCATGCTGTATATCATGCATATTTCCCTTTGTCAAGTATCATCTCCCAGATTTTTCCGTTCCCTTGATTTCGCAGCAAACCCGTGGTCTTGACAAGAGTATTCGTATAATGTAGGATATTTTTGAAAACCAACGTGTGAACCGCTCAAAAGAAGATAGGAACGGTTCCGGTTTTCTTTTTTAGATATTTATGGAAAACGATAGCGAATACTCAAAACGCAAAGCTACCCGACAGCCGTGGGAATTCCTCGGCGTCTTTCTTGTCATCTTTTTCCTCATCTCGGTATTCCTCTTTGCCATCGATTTCGTTCCTGAAGCGCCGTCCGCAGATTCTTCTCGCATCGTCGAGAACGCGGAGGCCGCCGTCCCCGTGGCCGCCGCGTATCCGGTCGAAGAGCCGGTCAGGATCGTCATCGATTCGATAGGCGTCGACACCAGAATCGAGAATCCAACGTCGACCGACCTCGCGCTCCTCGACCAGGAGCTTTTGAAAGGCGCGGTCCGGTATCCAACTTCGGCGAAGCTGGGGGAAGCAGGCACGGTGTTTTTGTTCGGACACCAGAGCTATCTCCCGGTCGTTAAGAATAAGGCGTTCAAGGCCTTCAACGAACTCCAGAAGCTCAAGGAAGGCGACACCATCACGGTTTCCTCGGCCACGGCCGAATACGTATATCGCGTTCAGAGCGTCGCCCTCACGACCGCCGAGAAAGGCGTCGTGCCGCTTTCTCGGGACGGGAACCAGCTCATCCTCTCGACCTGCAATTCCATAAGCGCGGACCACGAAGAGCGCTACGTCGTCGAGGCGGAACTCGTCTCGCGCCGAGCACTTGACAGTTAGAAAAAACCTAATATAATGCAAAAAATCAGTATGCGCAACAAACTTAACGCGGCCATCGTCCTTGGCATTTTTATTATAGGCGCTTGGTTTTCGGTTGACCTTGGTCAGGTTCTTGTCGCCGAGAACTCGATGCTCGCGCGTGCGGAAAGTATCTGCCTTGTCGCCCAATGCGGCTACGAAGGCGGCCAGCTCTGGCAGCGTGTGGACGGTTCGCAGAGCGGTGGCTGCAACGGTTTCAATTATGCGCCGGTTACTGACATCGAGTCGGCAGAATTCCGATCAACCGACACCGGAGGTATCGAAGTCATCGACAACTGTTTCCTCCAGGGTCCGAGCACCTACACCTACTACCCACCCACTCCGCCTCCTCAACTTTCGTGCACTTTGAATGCGAACCCTTCAAGTGTGCAACAGGGGAATCCGTCCACCCTTACCTGGTTCTCGACAGGTGCGACTACCTGCACCGGGGTTAACTTTTCAACCGGTGGAGCAACACAGAACCTTGCTGGCGTTTCAACGGGACCTCTGAACACTACAACGACGTTCACCATGAACTGCTCGACGGCTGCGCCGTCAGGAGGTACGTGGCAGATGGTTGAGGAAGATTACACCGACTATTTTTGCTTGAATCCGAACGGTATCAATGACCCGAACCAGAACGGTCTTAATCAAGCCTACAGCTTCATCCCGAACTGCTCGAACGCGAATCCAGAAGGAGCGTCGTGCACGACTGCTGGCGCGAAATGCAAGGTGAATACCGGCCAGTGCGTCATTCATACGACCATCTATCAGTGCGGCGGCTCCACGGGGAGCACAACGCCCGCTCCGGCGACGTTCACATTCTCTCCGGCCGGGTATCACTTCGCACCGGTCGCGGCCGACGCGCTTCTTCATGGCGGCGTCACCTATTTCGATACGGCGCGCGCCGACATGCCGACCGCGAACAAGATCTGCGACCTCGTACGGCCGCCGTCCCATGCACAGTCCATAACCCAGACCGGAAGTTTCCATAGCCCCGGCGACAACAGCGTCGTGGGTTGGAACGGCTCTTCCTGGTACAAGACGGGAGCAAAGGCGTACAACAGTTACATCAAGCAGATACTGTGCGTCTCTGACGCGCCGGTCGCTCCAGTTACGACCCAGTGCTCGACGACGGTCACGGTCACGCCTCCTCCGCCGCAGAACGGCTGCATCCGCGTTCTCAAGGAGACTTTTGATACGACCGGCCAACCATTGACCCCGGTCGCCCAGTTCACCTTCAAGCTCGACGGGAGCTCGACGGCGCAAAATGATGCAAATGGTAATGCCACGTTCGCGAACGTCGCTCCGGGCACGCACACGGTGACCGAGACCGTTCCGCAGGGCTGGCAGCAACTCTCCGTTACCCCGCAGTCGGGGAATGTCGTCGTGGAGAGCGGGACCCAATGCGCGGCCGTCGTCTTTAAGAATAAGCAGATCCTCACGCCTCCGCCCCAGAATGCTCCGTACTGCGGCGACGGCGCCGTAAACCAGAACTGGGAGCAGTGTGATGGCGGCTCGAGCTGCACCGCGCAATGTCAGCCGACGAATCAATGTGTTGACCTCGTCGCCGCACGCGTCAATGTGACCGCGGTCCAGAACTTCGGAAGCGGCAGTCTCACCTCGAACGTCGCCCTCGGAAGCGCAGCGAACCTCATTCCTTCAGGCGCGTGGTTTCCGCTCTACTACAACGGGACATATTTCAATGATGCACCCGTAGGCGGCTATATGGTGCCGAACGCTCTTGCCGTAGAGCGTTCTCAAGGGAAGCTCCTTCTTGTTGCAAAGTCAAAGGTCCAACAGGCCATCACCTCGCATGTCGAAGGCAACATCGAATTCTTCCAGGCCTCTAACATCGGCCAGGTGAATGTCCCACCTGCGGTTGCAGGCAATGATCCGAATACTACGCCCGACGATGTCGAAGGCGCCTTCGACGGCATTAAGGCTATTGATCCGTGGAAAGACGAGATATGGGTTTCCGGCGGTAAGTCGTTCTTCTGGCTTACGAACCATTACCAGGGGAACGATGCGTTCTACACAACGTATGTGAAGAACATTCAGTGCGCCCCTCCCCCTCCGCAGAACGGCTGCATCCGCGTCCTCAAGGAAACCTTCAACACTGTTGGCAACCCCCTCACGCCCGTCGCGCAATTCTCGTTCAAGCTCGACGGCGGCGTTACTGCCCAGAACGACGCGAATGGAAATGCTACGTTCGTCAACGTGACGCCGGGAACGCACCAGGTGACGGAAGTCCCTGCTGGAAACACGTGGACCCTCCTCTCGGTTACGCCCGCAAACGGGAACGTCACCGTCCAGGAAGGTCCCAACTGTGCTGCAGTCGTATTCAAAAATAAACAAGTCCTTCCGCCTCCGGTCGTGGGCTGCAAGCTCGAGATAACGAAGTCAGCCGACAAAAACGATGTCGCGCCAGGCGAGACCATCAAGTACACCATCAACTTTAAGAACATCGGCGACCGGGATTGCACCGGCGGCGGCGTTAAGGTTGTTGATGTCGTCAACCCCGGCCTCACGTTCCTCGATGAGGATCACTCGTCAAATGTGAACGGTGGGTACGGCTCGGACCCCGTCTACAAGTCCTCTGATCGTACGCTCCGTTGGAACGCGCAAACTTTGACCCCGGGCGAGTCCGGCTGGGTCGAGTGGGACGCAAAAGCGAATACCCCGACCGCGTGCGTTGTTACTATTCCGAACGTCGCAAAGATCACATCGGCCGAATACAATCACATGCAAACGTGGGTCACCTCGAACCAGGTCGACGTGAGAGTCGACAGAAATTGCCCGCCTCCTCCTTCCACGTTCCGCGTCCACGCGACAAAAATTGTCTGCGACAACGAAGCCGACCTCCCGAACTGGGGCGCGGGTGGTCCCGACATCACCGAGGGAACCGCCACCGCCTTTCTTGCCGGGCACACCTCCTGCCGGCCGGCGTCGGACTGGACCTTTGAGTGGGCTAACGCGAACATTCCGAATCCGGGGAACCAGACCCATGCAGGCGGCTCCTCGTGGCACGCCTTCGGTCCGACGGACGGAAGCGGCGTCGCGACGACGGAAATCAACGTGAACTCGTGCTCGTCCCAGGACAAGATCTGGGTACGCGAGCAGTTCAAGGACGGATACATCCCGTTCTCCGGAGTGTCGAACACTTCGAACGTTTCCGCGGAGATGTACTGCTCGAGGGACGTCCTGAATTACGATAACTACGACTACGTTCAGAATCCGCTCGCGGGACAGACTTACTACTGCATCGCCTGGAACGTCCCGGTGCCGACTGACGTCTGTCCGAACATCGAAGGTGTCCAAACTTCTGTTCCCTCGGGCAAACAGCTCGTGAATGGCCAGTGCATCGATATCCCGGTTGATGTTTGCCCGAACCTCGAGGGTACGCAAACCTCGGTTCCGTCGGGCTATCAGCTCGTGAACGGCCAGTGTGTCGTCATTCCGCCCACGCCCGTCTGCGCACTCTCGGCTTCGGCGTCCTCGATAGCCCCCGGCGGCAGCGTCAAGATCTCGTGGACCTCCTCGAACGTCACCTCGGGTACCATCAGCGCGAACGTGGGCAACGCAACCCCGGTCTCCGCCGGCATCTCTATCGATATCTTCCCACCTGATGACACGACCTTCACCGGCACTTTCACGGGTCCCCACGGCACCGTAACCTGCAACGTCTTCGTCGATGTCAGGACCGGAGGCGGCGGCTGCGTCGGCAACACCTGCCCGGGCGGCTTGAATCCTCCGACCGTCACCTTGGCGTCGCTCAAGACTCCGGGCGAGCAGCCGCTCGTCGCCTCGGTCTTCCTCTCGCAGGTGCCGTACACCGGCTTTGCAGCGGGCCCGGCACTCACTATGATCTTCTGGACTGCGATCGCCCTCTTCGCGGCCCTCCTCGCGTACTTCATCGTGGGTCGGGGCGGCGTCCGCTACCTTCTCGCGTATATCTCCGACCTTTCAGGGAATCCTTCCTTGAGACCGGTTCAGGGTGACGAGTACGAGACCGGCCGCATCCGCGACGACGTCTACGGCGTCGCGTACCCCGAACTTGAGCGCGCTGACCGTTCCGGCACGCAGTACCTCGAGAGCGCCGCTCCAGTCGTTATGGCGCCCGCTCCGATGCCCGTGGCTCCCACCGTCTACGCTCCCGCCCCTCTTGCGAAGGCTATCGAGCTTCCGGGTGCGTCGATCCTCGCGAAGGAACCTGCTCCGGTCATGCACACGAGCATCCCGTCCTTGATCGGTGTCATCGAGTCCCGCGCGCACGCGGCCGGCGTCCTCATCTCTCCTGAAGCGGTGTCCGCGGCGACGAAGCTTTCTCCCGACAGGGCAGAGACCTTGGTCATCTTCGGCGACATCTTGAATCGCGCGATACAAAGCATCCCCCGGGACGACGGATGGGTGATGCTCACCTCCGACCGTTTCGAGACCGTTCGGGACTCCGTTCTCGAGAAGCGGAAGGCGAACGGCATGAGCATGCCCGCGCCCTTCCATGTGGAGGCGATAGAAGATGCAAGCTCGCTCCCCGCGAGCGCGAGCGATTCCGCGGCGTCCCAATTCGTCGGTGCCATCCTCTCCCGCGACCGCGACACCGCCTTCGCCATCGTGCGCTCCCTCGAGAAAGACCGCATTTCACCGACCTCGCTCATGACCAGCGCTGCCGCCGTCCTCGACCGCATCTACCGTCTCCGGAAAGGCGGGAAGAACGGCCTTGATGCGGCACTCCTTGAGAAGTCCGGGAAGCTCGATGATTCGACCATCTCGAAGCTGGTTGAGCTCTTCGCGCACTCTCTTGACCAAGCGTACGAGAACCCGTTCACGGGAGTGAAGCTCGCCCTCGCGCAGGCTTTCGAGGTCGTGGGCTAAGTTCGCGACGTAATCTTCCCTGTAAGCTCGGCGATGACCCCGCCGGGCTTTTTCGTTCCTTCAGAACCCTCCCGGCCCTCAACAGTCACGGTCCTGCTCTCGACCTCTTTGTCTCCGACCACGAAGAGGTAGGGGATTTTTTCCGTCTTCGCGTTCCGTATCTTCTTCCCTAAGGATTCGTTCGCGTCATCAAGCTCGGCGCGAATGTGAGCGCCCTTAAGCTCCGCAAGAACCTTACGGCCATATTCCTCATGTTTCTCTGAAACCGTGAGGACCCGGACCTGTATTGGCGACAGCCAGAGAGGGAACGCACCGGCGTAGTGCTCGATGAGAATTCCGATGAACCGCTCCAAAGAGCCGTAAATGACGCGGTGTATGGCGACCGGGGTTTTCCGTGTTCCATCCTTCGCGGCGTATTCGAGGTTGAAGCGGCGGGGCTGCTGGAAATCGAGCTGGACGGTACCCATCTGCCATTCGCGACCCAAGACGTCGTTCATGAGGATATCCACCTTGGGGCCATAGAACGCCCCGTCTCCCTCGAGGACGGAGTATTCCTTGCCCGATTTTTCGAATATCGTTTTCAAGGTCGCTTCGGCCCGGTTCCACGTCTCGACATCGCCCATGAAGCTCTCCGGACGCGTGCCGAGGCGGAAGCGGTACTTCATCCCGAAGACCGAATAGAATCGCTCCACGATGGCGAACACCTCCTCATACTCGGCTCCTATCTGCTCTTCGGTCACGAAAATGTGCGCGTCGTCCTGCCTGAATTCGCGAACGCGGAGTAGCCCGTTCAGGGTCCCCGAGCGCTCATAGCGGTGAAGCATGTCCGTGTCGCCAAGCCGCAAGGGAAGGTCGCGGTAGCTCCGTGATTTTGCGCCGAAAACCACCATGGCGTTCGGGCAGTTCATGGCCTTCACGCCGTACACCTCGCCGTCAGCCATCTCGGACACGAACATCTCCGGCCAGTAGTGGTCGTAGTGGCCCGACGTGATGTAAAGGTCTTTCTTATTCAAAAGGGGCGAGACTATCTCCTGGTAGCCGCGCGCATAGTGCTCCTTCCTCCAGAAATCAACGAGCTCGTTGTAGAGAAGGACGCCTTTGGGGAGCCAGTAGGGCATGCCGGGCGCGGTCTCGTGGAACATGAAGAGCTCGAGCTCGGGTCCCAGCTTCTTGTGATCGCGCTTCATCGCCTCTTCGCGGAGGGCAATGTGCTCCTCAAGTTCCTTCTTGGTGTCGAACGCGAGGGCGTAGATACGGGTCAGCTGCGGATTCTTCTCGTCGCCTCGCCAATAGGCGCCACTGACACGGTCGAGCTTCCACGAATCCGGCGCGATGTCCTTCGCGGGATTCTCGACATGCCCCCCGCGGCAGAGATCCCAGTAATCCCCGGACTTGTAGAACGAGACTTTTTCGCCGCCCTTGGTGAACTCGTCGATGAGCTCATGCTTGAACGGGTTTCCCGGATATTCTTTTTTTGCCTCCGCGGCGGAAAGCTCATGGCGCTCGAAGCCCTTCCATGCCGGCAGGAGCTTCCGCATCTCCTTTTCTATCTTTGGGAAATCCTTCTCCGACGGCTTTTCGGTAGGGAAGTCGAAATCGAAATAGAATCCGTCGTCTATTGCGGGGCCGATGGTCCGTTTCGCATCCGGATACATCTTCATGATGGCGGCCGCAAGGAGGTGTGCGAGCGAGTGACGCTTCCATTCGAGCGACTGGCTTCCTCCGCCGGCTACCGCGCCTTCAGTCACGAACGTGTGTTTCATCCCGGGCATTGTGTTTTGTGCTGAAGTTTTTACAGTATATCGCTTATAAAAAGAAAACCCCGCTTTTGGCGGGATACGTTCACCACGAACGCGCGATCCCGCCTAGCGGTTTTCCGTCGTCGTCGTGGTGGTGCAAACGCGGGTCACCATTTCACTATAAGCGGGCTTCCACGCTTGTCAACCGCCACAGGCTGAAATCCGTTGCTTCTCCGGTTCCTTTACTACTGATATCATATATGATAACAGCAAGATTTAGCTTTATTCGCCGGTCCAAGGGCCAGGGCTTGTGCTTTGGTTGTCAATCAGGTCGTGGAGAGCTTTTTCGCCTGTTCGATGATGATGGACGGCTGGCCGTTCCGCTTCGACAGCTTTCCTGCGACGAGGACGCATGCGTTCTCGGTGAGCGCGGCTTGATTCTTCTTGAAGGTTTCCGGGAACGCGACCGCCTCGATCGAGGCGTCGCGGTCGGCGATCGTTATGAATCCCATCCGGTCGCCGCGCTTGGTGAGGATGGTTTTTACCGTTTCCACGATCCCGGCGATCTGCAAGGGGTACCCTTCGCGCTCCTCCGTCTTCGCGAGCGCGATGGAACCGCGGTATTTCCCGAGAAGCTCCGCGAACCGGTCCAACGGATGCCCGGAGACGTAGATGCCGAGGAGCTCCTTTTCCCACGATAAGACCTCGCCCAAAGGAGCGGGCGGCGCGGGATCGAGGCGGACATCGCCGGGCGCTGATGCGGCCGACCCGAAGAGCGAATGCTGATGGTCCGTTCGCTCCTGTGCGCCCTTGGCGAATTCGGCGAGTTTTTCCATGTTCGCGAGCAGGGCTCCGCGGGACGCGAACGAATCGAAAACACCGCTCTTAACGAGCGATTCGAGTCCCCGCCGATTCACGACGGAAAGGGGGACCCGCGACAGGAAATCTCCCATGGTACCGAACGAGCCCTTCGCCTTCCGTTCGGCGATGATCGAGGCCGCGGCCCCGTCGCCGAAATTCTTGATGGAAGCAAGCCCAAAGCGGATAACGCCCGGCTTCGCGACCGTGAAGGTTTCATATGATTCGTTCACGTCCGGCGGGAGGACCTTGATCAGCATGCGCGCGCACTCCGCGACGTGCATCGCTATCTTCTCGGTGTCGCCCGAGTCCGCCGTCATGACCGTCGCCATGTAGTCCTCGGGGTGGTGCGCCTTCATGTACGCCGTCTGATACGCAACCTTCCCGTAGGAGGCCGCGTGTGCCTTGCCGAACCCGTACGCCGCGAAGGGCTCGATGAGCTTCCATATGGCCTCGGCTTTCTCGCGGGGAAGCTTCCCATGCTCGATGAAGCCCTTAACGAGTTTGTCTTTCTCCGCGGCCATGACCGCAGGTATCTTCTTGCCCATCGCCTTCCGGAGATTATCCGCCTCAAGCCACGAGTATCCCCCCAAGGTGACGGCCGTGAGGAGGACGTCGTCCTGGTAGGTAATGATGCCGTACGAGCGGTCGAGGATGTCCTTCAAGCGAGGGTCGAGGTAGGTCACGAGGCGCGGTTCGTTCTTTCGGGCGATGTACTGCGGGATGGACTCCATGGGGCCGGGGCGATAGAGGGCGACCATGGCGTTGATGTCGTGGATGGAAGAGG
>CAYHKM010000014.1:0-16588 GCA_964357285.1 uncultured Candidatus Saccharibacteria bacterium | reverse complement strand
GAGATGTTTCACTTCCCTGGGTTTGCTTCCCGCACACATGTTCGGGATCCCCGATTGCTCGGGTGAGTTTCCTCATTCGGATACTTCCGGATCAAAGCTTGCTCGTCAGCTCCCCGGAACGTTTCGCAGACAGGCCGCGTCCTTCATCGCTTTCTAGAGTCTAGGCATCCACCGCACACCCTTCAGACTTCCACGGGGAAGCCTGAAAACCACAGACATTCACATTCATGAACGTCTCTACATATCTTTGCTCGGTGTTCTCGTTACGATTACCAGAGTTGTCAACGAACCGATTCACGAGGGAACAAAAAAGCCGCGGATTCGCGGCTGAGAACGGCAGACCAAGATGTCGCCGCTTACTGCCGCATGTGGCTTCTCGTGTTCGTACTCATAAACCTTATGGGCTAGTCTATAGGCACACGGCCCTTCTGTCAACAAGAATAAGGCTGTTTTTTGGAACTGGAGGGGGATAAAAAACAAAACGGCTTGGATAAAGGATTTTTCGAAGACCTCGTATAGCCGAGACCAGGACCATCCCCAGGTTCTCCCCCTTTTCCCTTTGAATTTGAAGAAACGGCGCATGAGAGACCCCCTATATATCCTTGGCGGAGAATACCCGTAGTGGCAGGGAGTGCGCCAAAATGAATGAAAAACCCGAAAGCACGCGGGATCGAGAAATAAAAAACGCCCCGCATGTGCGGGGCGTTTTTTAAAGAGAAAACTTTACTGTCGAGCGAACGAGGGAAAAGAAAACTTGTTTTCTTTTCCGAGTGAGCGCTGACAACAAGACTTTCGCGAAGCGAGGATATTACTTCGGCGAGCGAGGAGAGGCGCGAAAACTTGTTTTCATGCCATCCGAGCGAAGCCGAAGCAACGACGTCTCGTCGTTACATCTTGTGGTTGCCCACTTCCATCTTGACGCGTTCGATATAGCGCGCCGCCGCTTCTTGCCCGCCCAAACCGAAGGCGAGGCCGAAGGCCAAAGACACCGCGACGATGACGCCTGTAAAGAGCGTCTGCACGAATGCGGACGCGACCTGAAGCTGATCCAGGGCCGCGAGGATGGCGAAGATCCAGATGGCCCACTTCGCGATGGAGCCGGCAAGGTTGGCGCCGTGGACGCCTGCCGCCTTCGCGCTTCCCGAGACGATGTCCTTCGCCACCTGCGCAACGACCGCCGCGACGAGGACGATCAAGACCGCGACGAGGACGTTCGGAAGGTACGAGAGGACGACGGTCTGAAGAAAGACGTTGACTTGCGTCAAGCCCAGGACGTCAAGGGACGCGACCAGGAAGACGACGACGAAGAACCACTTAACGATGCCGCCGAGGAACGCCCCCGAATCGAGGGACATCCCGGCGCGCTCCACGACGTCGTGGAGGCCGGTTGACTTCAGAGCGACGTCCAACTTCACTGATTGCACTATCTGCGCCACGATACGCCCGAGTGCGGCTCCGACGAGCCAGCCAAGGACGAAAATGACGAGGGCGACGACGACATTGGGGAGGAAGTTGACCACGCCGAGCCAGAGGCCCTGGAACGAGGCGGTCAGCACATCAGCCCATGTTTGGATAAGCATGCGTGTAGAGTTATTGATAAATGATAAAAGTGGTAAGAAAGGGACCTCGTGCGTATCGCCCGTTCCCTCTCCTAAAATGGTAGCATCCCCCTATGGAGGGGGGGCTCCCCGTGTGAATAGCGCTGAAAAGCGTTATTTTCTGCCGATAAGGACCCGATGATTGAACTCGAAGACGTCCCGGAGGAGGCGGTCCCGCGCTTCTAGGCGTTCGTCGTAGTTTTTTGGCTCGAGGATGGAGTACCGGAGCGGCATCGCCATGAGGCGCTCGGCCCGCTTCATGGCCCGCACGATGGAAGGGTCCCGGGGCCGCGAGGTCACGATGAGGAGATCAAGCGCTCCCCGTGATTCCCTGACGAGCGCCCCTGCCGCGATGAGGAGCGAAAGGCCGCGGGCGGCGCGGAACGCCGCGATGAGGTCGCGGTCCGACGGAAGCGTCGAGGCCTCGATAAAGGATTGGAGTGGCACGAGGAGGGGGTGCGACTGGTTCACGGAGTACGTCGCCCTCCCCCGCTTCCCGCGCGAGGATAAGACCCCGGCGGATACAAGAGCCCGAAGTTCTTGGTCTGTACGTACAACCGACGAGCCGACCCCGGAGGCGGCGGTCCGCGCCGAGAGCTGGGACTCCGGCTGGCAGAGGAAGAACTTGAGAAGCTTTATCCGGAGGGGCGAGGAAAGGATGCGGGCGAGGCTTTTGAACATGGGAGTATAGTGTACCCGCCCGAAACGCGAAAATCAAAAAACGTGTTAGATTCTGTCCAATGGAATACAAAGACATCCTGGGACTTATTGCTGTCGTATTGGCATTCGCCTGTTATATCCCTATCTTCTGGGGCATCTTTTTCGGAACTGTAAAACCGCACCTCTACACATACCTCGTCTGGTCGATCATTACTACTTTGGGCTTTCTCGCCTCGTGGTTCTCAGGTGGCGAGGCAGGTTCATGGAGTCTTGGATTCTCCGCACTTTTTTGTATAGGAGTATTTTTCTTGTCCTTTCGTTACGGAACCAAAGATGTTACACGCTCTGACGCTCTCTACACAATTGCTGCTGTCATTACCATCATTCCGTGGTTACTAACAAAAGATCCAACGCTGTCAATAATCTTGGCCGTCCTCATTGAGATACTTTCTTTTTTCCCGACACTCAGAAAAACTTGGAATGACCCATATTCTGAACCATTTTCATCCTGGAGTTTAAATACGCTAAAACATGGAGTCTCCATATCCGCATTGAGTTCATTCTCAATAGCAACGGTTCTCTACCCTACGGTACTCGTCATTATGAACGCGCTTCTTGCTGGCGAAATTATTTTGCGTCGAACGCAGAAAAAAGACTCGAAACTCCTGGGACAAATTAATATGAAAAAACGCCCCGTATTGGGCGTTTTTTCGAAGACACGAATTTTGCACTAATTCGACCTTTCCTCCTTGGCCCGCGTTTCTAACGACGGGCACCTCCAGAAAAGTGGAGTACTCGCGTTACACGAGTTCCACTTTTCCTCCGGCCGTTTCAATCTTCTTCTTAAGTTCCTCCGCCTCTTCGCGCTTCATCCCTTCCTTGAGGACGGACGGAGCCGCATCGACGAGGTCCTTCGCTTCCTTGAGGCCCAAGGCGAGTGCTTCTTTAATGACCTTGATGACTGCTATCGCCTGCGCGCCCTTGTCGGCGAGCTTCACGGTTGCAAGAGCGGACTTCTCTTCCGCCGCCGCGGGGCCGGCTGCGGGGCCAGCGGCGACTGCCGTCGCAGACACGCCCCACTTTTCCTCGATAGTCTTAATCATCTCGTTGAGCTCGAGAACGGTCATTTTCTCCACCGCCTCGATGATCTGATTCTTATCCATGGTTATTTCTTCTTAGATACTTCTCCGAGCGCTATTGCGAAGCGCTGGATGGGCGAGTTAATAACATTCGCGAACATGCCGAGCAGGATCTCGCGTGGAGGTATCGCGGCAAGGGCCACGGTCTCCCCCTTCGAGAGGTACTTCCCTTCTAGAACGCCTCCGAGGAAGGCGAGTTTCTCCTTAAATTTTCCCACAAAGAGTTGGAGGCTCCGCATGGTCGTGGTCGCATCCTCCCCGTTCTCGAGGTAGGCAACGGCGACCTCTCCAGGAAGCTCGGGCAGGTCGCCCGTAACTCCTTTCGGTTCCAAGGCCTTTCGGAGAAGCGTTTTCTTGACGACCGCGTAGCGCACACCGTCTTTCTTAAGAGCGGCCCGGAGCTCGGTCGCCTCTTTCACGGTGAGACCCTTGAAGCCGACGAACGCGACCGAGGGGGTGTCTTTGAGGACAGCAGTCGTCTTCTCGAGTATCTCTTCTTTTTGTTTTCTAGTGATTGCCATCTTAGGTTTTCTTAGCGAGTTCCGCGGGTATAGAAAATCCGACCCGCGTTATATTCCTATCCCTCCAGAGAAACTCTGTTCGGGATTAAGAAAACAATAGTCGCTTCGCTTCTTTGTTTTCTAAACACGGGGCTGGTGGTGGAGAGTCGACCTCTCCCCGACTTCGATCGGCGGGCTTTCGCCCATTATCCCCTTGTGGGGCCGATTGTCTCCAGTCGTGTACCGGGGAACTCTAACAGAGGAAGTTCGTGACTGCAAGTCGGCGCGAGTATGTATTAACAAGGAATAAAATTCGAGTTACTGACCCCTACAGTTAACTGTAGGGTCAACTATCGCGACCAGTACCCTCAGTATCCAAGCACGCACCAAAAACAGCGCTGGAGCTGATCGCGCCTACGACGACGGAGCGGCGACGGTGTCCGGGGGCGGTGGCGGCGTTCCGCCACCGCCAAAAAGCGTCATGGCCGCAAAGCTCGCGAGGATGAGAAGCGAGAACCCGAGGAGGAACTTGAAGAAGCCAGGGGTGAAATACTTGTTCTTCTTGTTCATGGCGCTTTCACTATATACCCGTAACACCGCCCCGAGGATGCCTTCCCTTCCGGCTTATTGCGCGAATCTCTGGAGTTCGGCTCCTATCTGAGTCATGAGTTCAATCATGCCCGCCGCGCGCGCCTTGTCCATCGCGGTCGTGAGGGCCGCTTTCGCATCGGTCGCCTTTCCAATGTCGCGGTAGTAGAGGCCGAGCTGGAACCACGGATTCGGATCTGCGGGCATTATGTTCGCGAGTTTTTTCAGGATATCCGCCGCAGCCGCAGTGTCCTTTTTGTAAGAGTAGCGGTAGAGCGTGTGAAGTTCGTAATACGGGAGAGTTGAAGTGGAGGCAATCGCTATTGATTTCAGGAAATACTCTTCTGCCTTCGGGTAATCCTTGAGATTGAAGTGGTAAAGCTTGCCGAGATTATCGTACGAGACCGTGTCGTTCGGAACAACCTTAATGAGAAATTCCCATACTTCTTTCGCACCTTGGTAGTCATTCGCCGTGTGATAGAGAAGCCCGAGTTCAAGCCAGTCCGCGACTTGCGTTGGGTCCGCGGTAAGTTTTGCCAAGACATCCGCGACTCTTTTTCCTATCTGGGGACGGACCTCGGTGGGAATGCTCGCGCCGAACTGAACCTTACGGGTGAGACTCGGCATGAAATCTCTGAAGTCTTCAAGCGGGACCGCTTCGATGGTATATCCTCCGCCAGTTATGGTGGTTGAAGGGGTGGTCGTTGATACTTCATTACCAGTTGCCGGAGCTTGCCGCTCTCTAAGAACGAAAATCCCGATGAAAAGCACTGCTACCACAACCACACCAAGGCCGATTGCGTATTCTTTTTTCATATCGCTCCGAATTGTAGCAGGCATCGCGGCAATACAAAAACCCCGCCTTCTAATGCGGGGTTTTTGCTCACTATCCCGATTTGATAGCTGGAGCCCTTCGATGCGAACCTTGGGTTCGCTCTCTCAGGACTAGTTCGAGCGGGTGAAGATCAAGCCGCCCGAAGGAAGACCAGTGATGCCGTAGCCGTTGGTCCAGTCCTGATCGGCACGGACCGGAGTCGTCGTCGAGTTCGGCGACCAGACCATGTCTGTCGTCGCCGTAAACGAGGCCGATCCTGCCACGAGGAGCGGGTTCGCAGTCACCGCTGCTCCCGTTGACGGGAAGGACGAGTTACCAAGGAGCTTCGTGGTCACTGACGCACCAGTCTGCGAGCCAGAGACGCTCGCGCGGACTTCGAAGTAACGGGTCTGGCCAGCAGGAATCTGGATGGCCGTTGCGTTACCTGAGCCGTCGGTCACTCCGATAGCGAGGTTTCCAGGCGCCGTGAGACAGATTGTTGCACAATCGTCAGTTGCCTGGAGGTCGCCGGAGTTCGAGACACCGGAGATCGGAGTCGAGTAGCCCGAATCCGTGAACCCATAGATGGTCACGCTCGTGAGTCCGCCGCCCGACGCGAACGAGGACGTCGCGACGTTAACGGCGAAGTTCGTGACCGAGATCGGACCATGGGAGTCAGCGGTTACTTTGAAGCGCATCAAGCGACCGTCAACGATGCCCGTTGAGGGCAGGCTGTCGGTGGAAACAACTCCATACGACTTCATGACACGGACGCCGTTCGCGGCCGTTGAGCCTGCGGCGGTGCCGAGCTGCTGGGTCGTACCGGAATCAAATCCAGTGCCTTCAGCGTTCAAGTAGTTGACCGCAACGAGGTGGCCGGAGAAGGCGACTGCCTGCCCGGTACCGACGGGCGCGAGGTCAAGCTTCACGGTCAAGTTCTTATCGCCGTCCTTCGGAACCTGGACGACTTGCGTCAAGGTCGAGGTAGCGGTCGTGTTCGAACCGGTGAAGAACGCCTCGCCGACCATCGTTGCGCCGTCCCAGATGGTCGCCTTCACGAGGTCACCGGCCGTCGAGGACGCGGTGTTCGAGAGTTGGAGACCGATCTTCGTGAGGTTCAACGCTTCATTGGTCGCATGGAACTTCATTTCAAGGCCTGAAACGGCCGTTGCGCCTGCGGCTGCGAGGACGTAGCTCGGGTTGCCCGCGCCAGTCGTAACCGTCGCCGAGCCAGCAGCGATCGTCACGAGGACCTCGCTGTCAGAAGCGAAGGTCTCGACAACGTCGTTACCGGAGGTTGCGCCCGTGAAGCTCCACAGAGTCGCATCAGCGTTCGCGACGTCCTGGAGGTCCCACGAGTAAACTGTGCCGCTCGTCGCGCTAGACCCGATGTTGCAGCGCACGCCGAGGGTCTTCACCGTTCCCTTAGCAACCGTTACCGGGTTGTCCATGGTGACGGTGTTCGGATCCATGTTCGTGGTCGTCGTGGTCGCGGTGTCAGAGAGGTTCAAGATATTCGAACCCGTGTTGAGCGCGGTCGCGCCGTCCATGAGCTGGCAGCTCGTGAGGTATTGCGGAAGTCCTTCCGTGTTACCCGTCGCGTCGCCGCGGAGGGCTACCTTCGCCGTCGAGAAGCGAACGTCTTCGCCCGATTGCGAGGCGTCGAAGGTGAAGTTCGCCATGAGGACGGAAACGCCGCCCGGAACGATGGACTGCGATGCCGGCGAGTTCGCGCGACCAATGACGATCGCCGCGGCCTTGATGGTCATCGTGTTCATCGAGAAGACACCGTTCGCCGAGAGCGAGATGGTGTTACCCGATACATCGCCCTTGACGTTCGTCCACTGCGACGACGGGGTCGTCGACACGATGTACGTGCCGCCGCCCGTCGAGTCGGAGCCCACTTTGCCCAAGAGGCGGTACTTGTGAGCACCGGTCTTGATGGTGACCGAATCGGAGAAGGTGAGGGTCGAGGTGTTCGCGGAGACGTAGACGCTGTCTACGGGGCCCGCTACGACCGCGCCGTTCTCATCCACGAGCGTAACGTTCGTGAGCGCGCGTGCGCCCGTCGTAGTCGCGACTGAGAAGACGAGAGACTGGACCGTTATCGACTCGCCCTTGATGTCAACCACAAAGCCGCCGAGGGCCTGGTTCGGGACATTGACCGCGATGTTCTGCGCGGCAACGCCTGTATCCTTGGCGATCGTCGTTACCGACGCACCAGTCACTGTGACAACGTTTGAGTAGATGTACGGCGTGCCTGAGGTGACCGTGAAGGTACCACGGGACGTCGGAACGGCAGACGCGCCTGCGGCTGGCGAAACGCCGTAGCCGTAGGTTACGCCCTCCGCGTAGATGTCAGTCGTTTTATCAACGTCGAAGATGACCGTGCGACTGTTCGAGTTCGCACCGACGACATCGTATTCGACATAGACGTCAACCGAATTTCCTTTCGCGATGAGGAGGCCCGAGCCGAGGTTCGCGGTGACGTACTTTCCGTCAGCGGACACGACCACCGGGTACTTGGTGCCGCCAACGACGACCATGATGTTCGCAAGGTCGTTCACCGTCGAAGCGGAACCAGTCTGGTTGAAGGCAAGCGACTTCAGACGAAGGTCTTCAGACGAGCCCGCAGTCAAGCGAACGCCAGTTGTTTTGACCCCGGTGTCGCCGATGTTCTTGGTCGCATCAGCATTCGACGCGAATGCGCTCGAAGCCTGAAGCGTTATCGTGCCGACCGTAAGGGTCGAGTTCGTGGTCTGGTTCGCACCCGTGATGGGGAGCGCGCCCGATACCGCCGCCGAGGTGTTGACCGCGACGACCGAGATCGAAGGCGCTTGGCCGACGTACGCGAGCAAGGAAGATGCCATGTTACCCGCGACAAGGAAGGTCCTCGACTGGCCGGCCGGAATGATTACCGGTGAGCCAATCGTGGCTTGCTTGTTCGAGTTGAAGGTCTTCGCGATGCCGAGCTGGTTCCCATCCTGATCGATGAGAGTGACGCCCGCGAACGCCGCAGTCTGGCCAAAGCCCGTGAGCTGGACCGTGAGCGAGTTCACCGTGACGGCGCCATCAGCACCCGCGGTCAAGACGACCCGAGTGAACGGAACGCGTGTCGCGCCCTGAGGAGCGAGCGAGTTCACTGGCTGAACACCGGGGGCGACCATAACTCCGGAGCCCGGAGCAGGGCTCGGGCCGGGGCCAGGACCGGAGTTCGCTAGAGCGAAGGCCGCTCGAGACTTAGAACCGAAGTAGCCTGCCGTGGGAGAAACTCCCGCAGCCGCCTGCCACTTCGAGACCGCAGCCTGTGTCAATGCGCCGAAGTATCCCATCGGGACGCCGACAGGCATCGTGAGGTAGCCGCCTGCGACGAGAGCCGTCTGGAGGCAGACCACATCATCGCCCGTCGAGCCGATCGTGAGATCACGCGTAAAGACGCAAGATGACGTTGAGGACGGAGGAGGCGTCGTCGAAGGCTGACCCGTCAAGGAGGCGTTTACGTTGTTGATCGTTGTCTGATCAGCACCGAACGACTGCAAGAGGGAAAGAATCGACTGGACTTGGCTTGCCGTAAGTGCCGCGTGCGCCGGAGCGACCGCGACCGTGAAAGCCAATGCCACCCCCGCAAGAACCGCCGCGATTTTCACGGCAGGATTGTTTGCAATAGATGTCATAGATTTACTAAGTGATGCCGCGCGTTTTCCGCGTTAGTGATAATCATGCGGAATCGGCGCGGGATATCCCGACGTCCTTTCGGAGTCGGAATCACGTATCTGTTAATAAGCAATGCACTACGTCGCTTCCCTTCCGCGTGTATCTCCGAAGATTCCTCTCCAGGGGATAGTTCGGATGGAGAACGACTGATTCCATCAACCCCGATAACTAGATCGAGGGCCAATGGCATAGGGAAAGAAGGTTCGTACGGTAAATTCGGACTGCTACTCCCTTTTCGGATTTCGGAGATGTAGCCCCGCAGATTGCGGGAGTGGGGACTGTGCTTCAGTACGGTATGCACACAAAGGTCAGGGTGTGCGCCTGGTCTCTCAACGGCTGGCCGGGATATGTTCTTATTTCAAAGGTCGTTCGTTCGGTATCGTCGCATAATCCCTCACAAGAAAATGCAACCGCATGCAGAGCTCGGGAGTTCCACCATTATATGTGCTCCCTGCCCCGAGAGGGCGGTGGGAAAGTTCATATGTGGACAAATAAAGCTAGAAAACTGCTTAAAACAGGATCCTAGCTTGATTCAGGTGAAGCCCACGAAAGACCATGGTATCGAAAAGGTCTTGATAAGTCAAAATATCAAGCAAACTATTGATTTTTTCCAAAATAGTGCCAAAGCGCTTTCAACGGAGTCAGCGGGGTTTTTCTTAAGCCGTTTGGGGCTCTCGGGCAACTTTTCGATATGTAGTCCATCGGCGAGCCCCTTCTTTGACCAAAACACCATCTCGGACAAGAGCAATGAGCTCTCTTTGAATCGTTTTTTCACTGCATCCGTTAATGAGAGAAACGGCGTCCTTTATAGATATTTTATCCTTATTTTTAAATATATTTAGTATTGAGGTTCTTCGGTCAAGTTGTCGTTTTTTTGTTACTGTTTTTTGTCCTTTAAAAGTTCTTTCTCGGCCATAGTTCTGAAAAGGACCATCCTCCATAGGACTTTTTAAAGACAAGGCTGTCATGGGACCGCTTCTGCCTGACCGGCTTTGGTCGGAAATTTTCGATTGGTTGTTCCTCACGAAATGAGCGAGGGAGGCGTATTCGTTGCAGATAAGCTCCGCATTCATTCGCGAAACGAGGCCGGCTTTTATTGCCGTCTCTAGAATGGTACCTATTTCCGCGCACCGCGAGACAAATTGCTCAGTCCCCTTCTCCTGGAAGCGATTCGAGTCACACGTGTGTGTAATGAGATCCAAGGCGCACGTCCGGAGTTTCAATCGGACTGGCTCCTCGACCGCGATGAATCCGGTCATGACATAAAGGGCCGAGGCGAGCTTTTCAGTCTTTTGTATGATAAATGTATGATAGTCGTTCGAGAAAAATATCCTAAAACTATCAGTAAGTCCCTTTTTATCTTGGGGATTTACTTCTAGGACGTCCTTTTTGTAGTCCTTTTGTATATCAGACATATAAAAGACAATAAAAAGACTGTAATAGAGGACAAAATACAGTGTGTAAGTATACGTCCTTTATTATTTTTTGCAATGGAGAAATCCTCTCCCGCATCTCTTGTTTCTCTTTCCAAGGGTCTTCGTTCCCGGAGCGCACGATAGGTTTTGGTGTGTCATTTTCGACTTCAAAAACAAGTGTATTTCGGACGAGGGTAATTTCAAAAAATCCCGAGCGTGCGTGTTAGAATCCGCCCATGGTGAAGCGGAATCCGCGCGCGAACAGGGGCCAACGAAAAAAGGACCACGGCCCCCCGATCGTGCGGTCGGAGACCCTCCATAGCATCCTCGGCGTTCTTGCGGCCATAGCCGCCGCCTTCTTCGTGCTCGCAAGCTTCAGGGTGGGCGGCCCCGTGGGAGATTTCATCTACAGCACCCTTACGGATCTGTTCGGCATAGGATACTTCCTTATTCCCCTTTCTCTCGGGTTCCTCGCGGTCGGCCTCTTCCGAGACCGGGGGCCGGGAGGACTCGGAAAGGCTCGGATGGCGGGAGCTCTCATCCTCTTTCTCGCCGGAACCGCCCTCCTCTCGCTCATGAACGATGAGTATGGCGGGTTCGCGGGGCGCCTTATCGCGCGCCCCTTTGTCGGACTCTTCGATACCACAGTCGCGACTATCCTTCTCTCCGGCATCGCCGTCGTCGCAGCGCTCCTTGCCTTGGACACACCCTTGAGATTCCCGCGCCTCGCGGGACTCCCCTTCTTCGGTAAGAAAGAAAAGGCGGACGAATTGTCAGTGACAGGCTATTCCGACACGGAAACGGAAGAGGAGGAGGCCTCCGACGAGGAAGAAGAGGACGGCGAGGCGCCACCCGTGAAAACGAAGCCAAAAGAAAAGAAGCCGCAGCCGCCGATCGGAGACGATGAGGTCCCCGGCGGGATGGGCTTTGCGCTCAAGGACACCGCGTACACTCCTCCCCCGCTTTCCATCCTCGAGCGTGATAAGGGGAAGCCCGAGGTCGGCGACATCAAGGCGAATGCGAATATCATTAAACGCACGCTCCAGAATTTCGGCATCACGGTGGAGATGGACGAGGTCTCCATCGGTCCGACGGTGACGCAGTATGCCTTAAAGCCCGCGGAAGGAGTGCGGCTCCAGAAGATAGTCGCGCTCCAGAACAATCTCGAACTCGCGCTCGCGGCGTATCCGGTCCGTATCGAAGCTCCGATACCGGGGAAATAGCTCGTGGGCATCGAGGTCCCGAACGCGCGGAAAGCGACCGTGGGCCTCGCGTCGCTTTTCTCCGACAGTGCGTTCCAAGGGAGCGGCCCACCGCTTCTGGTCGCGCTCGGCCGCGACATCGCGGGGACCGCTCACTTCGCGAATATCGTGAAGATGCCGCACTTCCTTATAGCCGGCGCCACCGGCTCCGGGAAGTCGGTCGCCATCCATGCCATCATCGCGTCCTTACTCTATCGGAACGGCCCGGGGACCCTGCGGCTCATCATGATCGACCCGAAGCGCGTCGAGCTCACGCTCTACAACGCCGTCCCCCATCTCCTCTCCCCCGTCATTACGGATCCGAAAAAAGCGATACTCGCCTTGAAGTGGACCGGAAAGGAGATGGAGCGCCGCTATAACATACTTGAGAAGAGCTCCGTCCGCGACATCCAGTCGTACCACGAGAACGTCGTGAGAAACTGGAAACCGGGCTCCCCGGGCGAGACGCCGGACCAGATGCCGTACATCGTGGTCGTCATAGACGAGATTGCGGACATCATGCAGACGTACCCGCGCGAGCTCGAGGCCGCGGTCGTGCGGCTCGCCCAGATGAGCCGGGCGGTCGGCATCCACCTCATCCTCTCGACCCAACGGCCATCGGTGAATGTCATCACGGGGCTCATCAAGGCGAACATCCCTGCACGCATCGCGCTCCAGGTCGCCTCTCAAGTTGATTCGCGCACTATCATCGATACCGCAGGTGCCGAGAAGCTCCTCGGCGCGGGCGACATGCTGTATCAATCGGCGGAGATGTCGAAACCGCGCCGCATCCAGACCGCGTTCATCTCGGAAACGGAAGTGAAACACATCGTGGACGCCATAAAGAAACACAATGAACCGTCCGTCGATTTCATCACCCTTTCTGCGGACGCGGGAAGCGGACCGAATGCGCTCTTCTCCGGGTCCCTCGAAGACGAGGTCGACGATGAGCTCCTCGAGGAGGCCCGGCGCACGGTCGAGGAGGCCGGGAAAGCATCAACCTCGTTCCTCCAGCGGAAGCTTCGTATCGGCTACGCGCGCGCTGCGCGCATCATGGACATCCTCGAGGAGCGCGGCGTCATCGGCCCCGCTGACGGCGCGCGGCCGCGTGACGTCCTCACGGGTTCCGGCGGCTCCGGAGCGCGGGAAGACGAGCCATGAAGCCGGGGAGGTTCGCGATGACGCCCCGCCGCGCCGGAGCGATCGCAGCGGTGGCTGCCCTCCTCGTCCTCGTGGGATACACCCTCTCCGTGGCATACCCCCTCATCGAAGGCCCGTCGCTTTCGGTCTTCGAACCCGACGGACGGACGCTTGAGGGCCCGGCGACCATCTCGGGCGACACCAGACGCGTGTCGTACCTTTCCATAAACGGCCTCCCGGTCGCAGTCTCGGAAGACGGTTCCTTTTCCGTAAAGCGCGCATACCCGCCGGGGTATACTGAAGTCGTGATCACGGCCAAAGACCGGTTCGGGCGGCAGCGGAGTCGGACCGTCTCGTTTATAACCTTACCTCTCACTCACGCGACAACCACCCATGGCACCGAAGAAGCACGATAGCCCCGACAGCGTCGCCGAGGAGAAAAAAGCCGCCATCAACGAGGCGATAGCGAGCATCAAGACCAAGTTCGGCGAAGAGGCCATCACGACCTTGGGCGCGAGGCCGAAGGTGGGCGTCAACGCGATTCCGACCGGCTCCATCGGCTTGGATAGCGCTCTCGGCATCGGCGGGGTCCCGCGGGGGCGCATCATCGAGATATTCGGCCCCGAGTCGTCGGGGAAGACCACGCTCGCGCTCCACATCGTCGCGGAGGCGCAGAAGAAGGGCGGCGTGTGTGCGTTCGTGGACGCAGAGCACGCCTTGGACCCGGAATACGCGAAGGTGCTTGGCGTCCGGACCGACGACCTTCTCGTATCCCAGCCCGACACGGGCGAGCAGGCGCTCGAAATCACGGAATCCCTGGTGCGCTCCGGCAAGATTGACGTCGTAGTCATTGACTCGGTCGCTGCACTTACCCCCAAAGACGAGATCGAGGGCGAGATGGGTGCCCAGCACATGGGCAAGCAGGCGCGACTCATGTCACAGGCCCTGCGCAAGCTTACTGCCATCGTTGCGAAGTCGAAGACGGTGGTCATTTTCATAAACCAGATACTCATGCAGATCGGGGTCATGTTCGGGAATCCCGAGACGACGCCGGGCGGCAAGGCCCTGAAGTTCTACACGAGCGTGCGCCTGGACATCCGGAGGATCGCGCAGATAAAGAAAGGCGAAGAGGTCGTCGGTGGGCGCGTCCGCGTCAAGGTCGTGAAGAACAAGGTCGCAGCGCCGTTTAGGGTGACGGAATTCGACCTCATGTATAACGAGGGCATCAGCCGGGAGGGGGAGCTCATCGCACTCGGCGAGAAGTATGGGCTCATCAGCAAGTCCGGCGCCTCCTACAAGTACGGGAGCGAGGCCCTCGGCCGGGGATACGACGCGACCCGGACCTATCTCAAGGAGAATCCGAAAATCGCTTCAGCACTTCTGAAAGAAATCCGCGAGAAGCTCGCGGGAGGATGAACGGCACGCGTCTTAGGCGTGCGCAGGGGCCTGGGTCCGGACGCGCACGAGGTCGACAGCGCTCCAGATAAGTATCAGGGCCGCGAGCACCAAGGGCGCTTGTACGAAAAGCTCCGCTTGGGCGAAGGCGGAGAGGAAGAAGTCTGTGACGCGAGAGACCGAGGACATGCCGGCGACATTCGCGATGACATTCTGGACAGACACGAGCGAGGTCACCGCGAGGCATGCGGAAAGGAAGAGGATGGCGCGCACGGTCGGCTGTGCGATCTGGCGGATCGCGTAAATCCAATACACGCGGGCCATGATTCGGCTTCTCATCTGCTGGTCGGTTTGCATAGGGGTGATTCTACTCCTTAAATACTCCGTGTGCGAGCGGAAGGTCACGTGAGCTTTTTTACGATCGTGCGGAGGATCGCTTTGGCCCTGAAAACCCTCGTTTTTACGGCCGCGACCGAGAGCCCCTCCTGGGAGGCGATGTCTTTGTACGGGAGCTCATCGAGGAACGCGAGTTTGAGTATCCGGGCGACTTCGGGGGGGGCTTCGGAAAGAGCCCGCCCGATGACCTCTCGGGAAAACTCTTCGTCGGCGGCCCGTGCGAAGTGAGGGTCTGCGAGGGACTCGTAGTGCTCAGGGTCGAGGATCGCGGTCCGCCCCCGCTCGCGTGCCGCTTTGCGGTAGTGGGTGCGCGCGACGTTCATGAGGATCGTGAGTGACCACGCCCGGAAGCTCCCCGCCTCCCCGCGGAAGCGCGTCGCGAAACGGTACATCCGGATGAACGCCTCCTGGGCGACGTCTTCGGCGGCGTCCCGACTGCCTATGACGGCCTGCGCGCGGGAGGTGTATTCCCGCTGGTACCGCGCGACTAGCATCTCGAACGCCCCGGGGCGCTTGAGGGAAAGCTCAAGAAGCGCTTCGTCAGATAATGCCGAGAGGTCATCCACAGTCCCCTCACTAAAGCGCGATAGAGCGATTTGAGCAACGGCCATGGATTTGATATGCTCGGGCGAGCAGGGCCTATGCCCTGCCCTTTTATTACTGGCGACGTAGAGCGAGTGCAATGCGAAAGTACGTTTTCGTATTGCCAAGCCGAGGAAGCCAGAAAAGGTTAAAGTAACGGGGCTTGCCCCACGGACCTTTACCGCCACCCACCCCTCACGGTTACATGGCCACATTCGCATACAACGAGATACTGCCAAAAAAAGTCATCAACCTCGATGGTGAGCCGTTTGAGGTCCTTTCGTCCCACATCTTCCGGATGCAGCAGCGAAAGCCCGTGAATCAGACCAAGCTCCGGAACCTCCGGACCGGGAAAGTGACGGAGCGTTCGTTCCACCAAGCGGAAACGGTCGAGGAAGCGGACGTCGAATCCGAAAGCATCACCTTCCTCTACCATCACCGCGGCGAATACTGGTTCTGCGAGGAGGGTAACCCCCGGAACCGCTTTATGCTCCCGGACGACATCATCGGAGACCGCGGGCATTACCTCAAGGAAAACAGTCCCGTCGAAGCGATGCGCTTCGACGGCGAGGTCATCGGCATCAAGCTCCCGGTAAAACTCGATCTCAAGGTGAAAGAGGCGCCGCCGGCAGTCAAAGGGAACACCGCCCAGGGAGCTACGAAGCAGGTCGTTTTGGAGACTGGTGCTACGGTCCAGGTGCCCATGTTCATCAACGAAGGCGATGTCGTTCGGATAAACACGGATACTCGGGAATACGTCGAGCGCGTGAGTAAGTCATAAAAGCACACTGCTGTGCTTTTATGACTTTACGAACGGGCCGGAGGCATGTTTTGCGAGAGAGGCAAAACGGCCGAGGCGGGGTCGCAGAAATTCCCGAGCGACGGCGAGGGAATTATCTGTGACTAGAGAAAGCGTAAGAAATAACCCGCAATCTGGGCGGGTTTTCTATCGGGCGATGAACGGGAGGAGCCCCATGAAGCGGGCGCGCTTTATCGCTTCGCGGATCTTCCGCTGGTGGAACGCCGGGACCTTGGATTTGCGCGAGGCGAGCATCCGCGCATGCGGATTCAAAAACGTCTTCAGATACGTGACGTTCTTGTAGTCGACGAATTTCGGGAGCGTGTCTTTGATTTGTTTTCCGGTCATGGTTAGAAGGGTATGTCGTCGGGGCTTATGTTTTCGGCAGGATACTCTATGTCGCCACCTTTGTCACTTACCTGCTTTGCCGAAGCGGGAGCCGCGCGCCTCCCCTCGGAAGCCTCGGGATCTCCGGAGGCCTGCGACATCCCGGCACCTCCGGGTCCGAACTGGAAATTCTCTATGACGATTTCGGTTCTGTATTTTTTTTCACCACTTGTCTTGTCGTCCCATGAGCGAGTCTGGATACGCCCTTCTAGGTATACCG
>CAYHKM010000013.1:0-16805 GCA_964357285.1 uncultured Candidatus Saccharibacteria bacterium | reverse complement strand
CCTCAGGGCGGAGCATACCGAGGATGTCCTCCTCAATGACGCGGTCGTCCGGTTCGAGACGGGCCGCCCCTACGGGGAGGGGCGACAGTCGGCGTATTTCTCCCGCACGTTCGTCGAGTTCCGCCCGGGGACCGAGAACGTCTTCAGTCTCTCCGTTTCGAACGTGTCCTTGGTCGGCGCGAGCGTATTCCGCTTCTCGTCAGCGACCGCGTTCATCGATTCGGTGAAGCGCGTTGAGCCCGCGGAGCCGTGGATGCGCTATCGGCAGAAGCTCGATGAGGCTGCGCTTACGGCTGCGGGCGGACAGAAGATATTTTCGTCGACGAGTCTCCCGTTGGAAAAGGGCGGCACGAGCCAATATTACTCTTTCCTCCGTGTACCGCAGGCTCTCGACCAGGGCTTCTATGCGATCCTCGTCGATTCGGGGAAGAACAAGGGCATCTCCTGGTTCCAAGTCCATCCCTCGGCGAGTTTCGCCGCGTTCGCGAGCGAACAATCACTCGTCTGGCTCAAGGACACCGCCTCCGGCGCCGGCCTCTCCGGCGTCCTCGTTTCCTATGAAGGCCGTGATATTGGAAAGACGGGGTCGGACGGCGTCGCGCTCTTTCCGTCGCCGACCGAGTTCTCTCGCGGGGTCTACGAGCCGTACCACTACCCGTCGTCCGGACGTCGCTTTCTCGTCGCGAAAGTGCCCCTAGGTGAGCTCGTGATCCCCGTCGAGAGCGAGTACGGCTCGACGGTATCCCTGACCTCGCCCGACCGTTGGTGGGATTACATAGGCCTCAATAAGAACATCTACCTTCCCACCGATACGGTGCGCTTCTTTGCTATCGCGCGCGAGCGGGATCAAGACGCGCGCGGCGAGGTGACCGCGACCCTCTCAAATTCGTATTGGTACTACGACGAAACGACAGACATCACCACGTATGCGGAAGTGACACTCCCGATCTCGGAGTTCGGCGGCGTGACCGGAGAGCTTTCGTTCTCGGGTCTCCGGCCCGGGTACTACCAGCTCACCCTCAAGAAGGGGGAAGAGATCATCGGGACCCAGGGGGTCACGGTGCAGACGTACCTGAAGCCCGCGTACAAGGTGACGGTGGTACCGCGTACGAGCGCCGTCTTTGCGGGCGAGCCGGCAACGTTCGACGTAAAAGCGGAATTTTTCGACGGGACGCCCTTGTCCGGCGCCGTGCTGTCCTACCTCGCGTATCACTCGGGGCCCATCGAAGGCGCGGTCACGCTCAACGCGGAGGGCGAAGGTTCGTTCACCTTCATTCCGGGGTTCCTCGAGTCGTACCGCTACTGGCCCTCCTACATCGCGGTCCAGGTCCGGCCCATGACTGCGGAGGAGGGGGAGATAGCGGGCAGCGGGTTCATGTACCTTTTCGGACCCAAAGTCTCGAACACCGTACGCGAGGAGACCCGACCCGGGAGCGCACTCTTTTCTATCCTCACGCGCGCGGTCGTCATCCCCGACGGCCCCCGGGGCGACCCGTACTGGGACACCGAGGAATATCTCGGCGCTCCCGTCCCGCGCGCCTCGACCGACATCGCGATAGACGAACTCGTCTTCGTGAAGGAGGAGCGGGGGAGAGGATACGACCCGATAAACAAGCTCTCGTACCCGATATACGAGTATCGGACCGAAGAGCGGCCGCTCTCCACCAAGACGATAACCGCGGACGAAAAAGGCGAAGCTACGTTTTCGTATCCCGTCGAGGCGGGGAAGATGTACAAATTCGTCTTCACGACTAGCGATGCCTCTGGCCGGGTGGCGATCGAAGAGCGCTACGTCTACGGCCGGAGCGAGGCGGATTCGCGCGCGGAAGACCAGTACTACAGCCTTTTCAACCGTGACCGCGGCAGGGGGTACGTGAAGAATTACGCGGTCGGAGAGTCCGTGAACCTCCTCCTCCGAGATTCCCGCGGGGGTGCTCCCGCGGACGGTCCGTCGAAGTACATCTTTCTTACGGTCCGGAACGGCAGGATGGAATACCTCATGCAGAACTCGCCCGAGTATCGCGGAGTCTTCCGCGATGGCGACATTCCGAACGTCGCCGTCTGGCCGGGGTGGTTCTCGGACGGCCGCTTCCACAACGCCTATCTTGAGAATCTCTCGTTCGACGCCGACGGGAAGCGCCTTTCGATATTGGTCACCGCGGACAAGCCCTCATACAAGCCCGGGGACACGGTCGCGCTCGACGTCAGAGTGACCGATCGCGCGGGGAAGCCGGTCAAGGCCGAAGTGAACCTGTCCGCCTTGGACGAAGCGGTGTTCTCCATCCGGCCCGAGGAGCGCGACGTCGTTGAGGACCTCTACCGTGACATATATTCTCCCGTCTCCATCCGGACCTCACACCTTCCGCCGTACGGCGGCGGCGGCGCCGAGAAAGGCGGCGGCGGCGACGACGGCGCGCGCTCGGACATACGCGAAGTCGCGCTCTTCCGTTCCGTTGTGACCGACGGCAGTGGGAGGGCTCGGGTCGAGTTCATCCTTCCCGACAACGTGACCTCATGGCGCATTACGAGCCAGGCGATTACGAAGGACCTCTCCGCGGGAAAGGACACGAGCTTCGTCAAGGTGACCCTTCCGTTCTTCGTCGATGCGACCCTGAACCGCACCTACCTCGCCGGCGACTCCTTGGTCCTCCGGTTGCGCACATTCGGCACGGACGTGGGGAGCGACACCGTGAAATACACGGCCGAAAGCCCGACGCTACCATTCACGAAGGTCGCCGAAAGCGGCACGAGAGAGATACATCTCCCGCTCGGAGTTCTTACGTTCGGCGAGCACGAACTCACGGCTCGCGCGGAGAGTCCGCGTCACACGGACGCCATCGCCCGGCCGCTTTCTGTCCTCGAGACGTATTTCACGACGCGTGTTTCCGACTACTACCAGGGAGAGCCGGGAGTCGGGATCAAAAACAGCGCGAAGGGTTACACGACCCTCACCTTCGGCTCCGCAGGACGCGGGCTTCTCTACACGGACTTGGATTCGCTCCGCTACGAGCGGGGGATCCGGCTTGACCAGGCCGGCGCTCGAGTTCTCGCGGCCGACCTCCTTCGGGAGTATTTCGGAGAGGACCATGAAGGGCCCGCGTTTCCGTCGGATAAATATCAAAGCGGCTCGGGCGGTCTCCGGCTCCTCCCCCACGGGAGCGAGGAGCTTGAGCTCTCGGCCCTCGGAGCACACCTCTTTCCGGAGGACATGTTCGACCGCGAATCCCTCAAGCGATACCTCGCTCGTTCGCTCGTTGACGAGAAAGCTGACACGGGAAGGATCGTCCGCGCTCTCTACGGACTTACGGCATTCAAGGAGCCGGTTCTCATGAAGTTAGAGCGCCTCAAAGACGAACGGTCCCTTTCCACGGAAGAGCGAATTTTTCTTGCGCTCGCCTTGGACGCTTTGGGCGCGAAAGAGGCGTCCCGGGCGTACTACCGAAAATCCATCGTCCCCGCGATCGAGACGCGGCAGTCGTACGCGTACGTCGGAGGGCTTCGCGGCGACGACACCGCGCTCGCGACCGCGCTCCTCTCCGCACTCGCGGCGAGTCTGTCCGAACCCGAAGCGGCGGCGCTCCGGCTCTATACGACGGAGAACCGTCCGCGCGAAACGCTCGTGAACCTGGAGCGGTTGCTATACACGAAAACCGTTCTTCCGAAGCTCGATGATGCGCCGGTCGGTTTCCGTTACCGCACTCCCTCGGCTGAGGGCACGAAGACCTTGAAGAACGGCGAACTCTTCTCGATCGCGGTCTCGCCTCAAGACCTCGCCTCCTTCGCGCTCTCCGACGTGACGGGCGCCGTCGGCATCGTCGCATCATACGACGCGGCCTCATCACCGCAGTCGCTGTCGAAAGACAACAACCTTTCTTTGTTCCGCTCCTACGAGGTCGGAGGGCGACCGACCCGCACTTTTGCGGAAGGGGATACGGTCATGGTCCGCCTCACGCCCGGTTTTAGCGCGAACGCTCTCGAGGGCGCGTATCAGATAGTCGATTATCTCCCGAGCGGGCTCAGGGCTCTTGATCGCGAGGCGGTCGAGTACGACGGATACCGCTCGCGGGCGTATCCTTCTGAGATTGCCGACCAGCGGGTCACCTTCGTGACCTACAATCCCCGATACCTCGACACGCCACAGAAGGACACCTATTACTACGCGCGCGTCGTCTCGAAGGGAACCTATAAGGCCGAGCCAGCACTCCTCCAGTCGCTTTCGAGCTTGGACAGTCTCACGGTCTCGGATGAAGCCTCGGTCACCATCAGGTAGGACGCTCGTCGCGGGATTCCTCGGCGCGGTTCTCCTCGTAGGCCTCTCCACGCTCAATACCGGCGCGCCGCATGATGCCGCGTCCGGTCCCTATCATCGGTCGCAGTGGGACGAGTACGCTCCCGAGGTCGAGCGTGCGCTCACGGGAGAGCGGAGAGCGGAAAGGCCGGAGCTCTCCCGCGTCCACGGCCTCATCGTGTCGCACCACATCCCCGTTGCGATCCCAGAGCTGGTCGCGTACTATCGAGGCCTCAAGGAGAACCAGCGCGTCCCGTCATTCGTCATCCTCGGCCCTGATCACAACGACGCGGGCTCGTCTCCCGTCTCGGTCTCGAACGCGCGCTTCGTGACCGTGTTCGGAGAGGTGAAGCCCATACCGGGCGTTGCCGCGGCGCTCGTCGACGAAGGACTTGCGGTCATCGACGAGCCGCCGTTTGTGGGAGAGCATTCGATCGGCTCGCAGGTCCTTCTCATCGCAAAGCTTTTCCCGGGCGCTTCCGCAACGCCCATCATCCTCCGCTCCGACGCGACACCGTCACAGGCGGAAGCGCTCGGCCGCTCCCTCGCGCGCCTCCTC
Organism: uncultured Candidatus Saccharibacteria bacterium; assembly: GCA_964357285.1. Taxonomy (GTDB): domain Bacteria; phylum Patescibacteriota; class Minisyncoccia; order Phycocordibacterales; family Phycocordibacteraceae; genus Phycocordibacter. The sequence continues at coordinate 11,958 of CAYHKM010000013.1, read as the reverse complement.
GACGAGGAGACCGTCATCGTCGCGAGCGTCGATTTCTCGCACTACCTTTCGACCGAGCAGGCGATGCCCTTGGATGCGGTATCGGGCTCGATACTGAAGCGCCTCGACATTTCCTCGATCCCGCTCATCGCCGCCGATTCGAAAGAATCGCTCGCGGCCTTCATGCGCGCGATGACGGAGCGGGGAGCGACCGCGACCGCGGAGCTTGCAGTCATGAACACGAACGATCTCATGCAGAACGCCGACTACACCACGGGATACATCTTCGGCTTCTGGGGAATGCCGTAAACCGGGGCGCGCCTCGGGGGTACGATGGGTGCATGAAGAAAAATAGCCGAGGGTGGCGGGTCTGTAGCCGAGGGCACCGGTACCGGGGCGCGGGGTCCTGCCCCGTGTGCTGGCCCGGGGGTGCGAGGCGCCGGAAGCGCTGACTCCTCGCGGGGGTATACTGAAGTCATATACGCACTGATTAACAAAAACAGAAAAAATGGAATTCCTCAAGAATCTCGACCTGAATCCCATGAAGATTGCGAAGGTCCTCGGCCTCGGCTTCCTCGGCGTCATCGCGGCTGTCTTCATCTTCTCGCTCGTTTCCTCGACCCTGAAGCCGATTCTCGGCGGCGGCGGATATCAGGTGACTATGCCGGGAATCGGGGGCGGCATGGGTGGCGTCGCATACCCCGACCGCGCTGCCCCGGAACCCGCGATCTGGTACGGAGAGACGGACATGGACATGGGCATGGGTATGAGCTACGGGAAGGGCGCGCCGTCCCTTTCGGTGCGGAACATCTATCCCGTTCCGCCTTCAAGCGGAAGCGTGGGGAGTGACGCCGAAGAATACGAAGCCCGCGACTACAATATTTCCATAGAGACGCAGGAGCGCGATGAGGCATGCGCGGCGGTTGCGGGCCTCAAGTCCTTGGACTATGTCGTCTTCGAGAACGCGAATGAGTCGGACACCGCCTGCAATTACACCTTCAAGGTCGAGCATGCGCGCGTCGACGAAATACTTGGGGTTTTGAAAGGTCTCGACCCGAAGGACCTGTCGGAGAACATCCGCACCATCAAGAACGAGATAGAGGATTTCACCAGTCAGACTGATATCCTAAAAAAGAAACTCGCTTCCATCGACGCCACTCTTTCGGGTGCCTTGGACGCGTACGACGATCTGGTCGCGCTCGCGCCCAAGACCCAGGATGTGGCGACCCTCGTCAGGATCGTCGATTCGAAGCTCCAGACGATAGAGCGGTTGACGAATGAGCGGCTCGCCGCGAATTCGCAGCTTGAAGCGCTCGCGCGCGCGAAGGCGGCCCAGGTCGACCATCTCGACTACAGCCGGTTTTACGTCTCGATATATGAGAACAGGTTCGTGGATCCGGAGGCGCTTCGGGACTCATGGAAGGCCGCAATTAAAGAATTCGTCTGGAACGTGAACCGCGCGATACAGGACGCAAGCGTGAACCTTATCGCCCTCGTCCTTTCGCTCGTCCCGTATGTCCTCTACCTCCTCATTCTCCTCTTCGCGGCGAAGTACGGCTGGCGCCTTGCGAAAAAACTCTGGAAATCATAGGGGAAGCGTAAGGTATGACGCACGAACCGCTCCCGGTTCCCGTTGGGATATTGAGCCGAGTTTTGGTAAGGTATGCCTGTTATGAGATGGGCATGGGGACTCGCCGGTGTCGTTATCGTTGCGATCATAGCGCTCCTTCCGCTTTCCTTCGGGGGCTTCCGGGCTCCGACTGAGCGTGCACATGCGAGCGCCACGGTCCTCTTCGGGGGAGACATGCTCTTCGACCGTTACATCCGGAAAGTGGGAGAGACCGCGAGCTGGGATTATCCGTTCTCATGCATCGACCCGGTCCTCTCGAGCGTCGACCTTGTCGCGGCGAACTTGGAGGGTCCGGTAACGGGTAATCCCTCGGTCGCCGTGATGAATGCGGATCCCGAAGGAACGAAATTCCTGTTCACCTTCCCGCCCAACATCGCGCCACATCTCGCCCGCCACAACATCCGTGTCGTCTCCTTGGGGAACAACCATATCTTCGATTTCGGATACGCCGGCGTCGAAGAAACATTAGAGAATCTCGCACGCGCGAACGTCCGCTTCATGGGGCCGCCTCGTTTTCCGGACGGGCTTTTTGATGCCGGGGAAAACGACCACACGATGGCCACGACCACGGTCTCGGGGGTCCCGCTCGCGTTCGTTTCCTACAACGAGTTCGACCCCGAGGGGGCGGCGGCTTCGGCTGAACGTGCCGTCCGAGCCCTTTCTGACGCGAAAGCCACAGGCGCGGTGCCGATACTCTTTGCGCATTGGGGTGACGAATACGCGCCGGTGCCCGAGCGCGTGAAAGCGCTCGCGCGCAGATTCGTGGATGCGGGAGCGATGCTCGTCGTGGGCAGCCATCCGCACGTTGTCCAGGAACATGAGGAATACCAGAGCGCGATGATGTATTACTCGCTCGGGAATTTTATCTTTGATCAGTATTGGAACGAGGACGTGAGGAACGGCCTCTTGCTCAAGGTCGCGTTTGCACCCGGCCGCGTCGTCTCGGTCGAGGAGATACCCATAGTGCTCCAGACCGACGGGAGGACATGTCCTCGAGGCTTCGCGCCTGAGGAGGGCGCCCGGGAATAGCAGGGTCTCTTGGTACACTGGCATTGATGGAACGCTTGAAACCGTTCATGCTTGCTGTCCTTGTCGCAGCCGCGCTCGCGCCCCTCGCGGCGCATGCCGCCGCGCCTCTCGAGATCTCCGCGTGGCTCCCGTACTGGAGGACCGCCTCGTCGACCAAGAGCGCCCTCGCGCACCTCCCGGTCTTCAAGGAGATAAATCCCTTCGGTTACACCGTGACCGCGGACGGACTCATCCTCGACTCGGCGAACATTGTTTCCGGCGGATGGGATGAACTCATCGTCGCGGCGAAAGCGAAAAAGATCCGCGTCATTCCCACGCTCATGTGGTCGGACGGGGCGGCGATGCACCGGATACTCTCGAACCAGAAAACCCGCATCGCGCTCGAGGATGCCATCACGGCACTGGTCTATGGCCGTGACTTCGACGGCATCGATATCGATTTTGAAGGAAAGTGGGCGGAAACGAAGGACTACTACTCCACCTTCTTGAAGGGGCTCTACATGCGAATGGGGCAGAAGTGGGTCATGTGCGAGATAGAAGCGCGGACGCCTCTCGATTCGCGCTACGACGGAACGCCGCCCCCGGACGCGGGGCAGTACGCGAATGATTACGTTGAGATCACAAAATACTGCGACAGAGTGCGTATCATGGCCTACGACCAAGGAGCGATCGACGTAAAGCTGAATCGCGCGGCGAGTGGTAAGCCCTACGTCCCCGTTGCGGATCCGAAGTGGGTCGAGAAAGTCATCCTCGAGACCGCGAAGACGATACCGAAGCGCAAACTCGTCCTCGGCGTCCCCACATACGGCTACGAGTACGCAGTGACGCCATTGTCGGAGCAGGGTTATCGGTACGACCTCCAGTGGGCCTTCAATCAGAAGTACGCATTCGACCTCATGCAGCTCTACCATCCGTCGATCCAGCGGAACAGCGCCGGGGAGCTCTCATTCTCATACATCCCGAACGTCTTCCCGGACGCGCCGCCCGCAGGCACCGAATCCGCAGCGCTCACGAACAATCCCGGCCTTCCGGTTTCCGTGGCGGGCGGCGCCGGCATCGCGAAAGGAGGACCCGCATTCAACATCGTCTGGTGGAGTGACATGAGCGCCATCAGGGACAAGATAGCGCTCGCGAAAAAGCATGGTCTCCGGGGCGTGGCTATATTCAAAATAGACGGCGGCGAAGACCCCGCGCTCTGGGATATCCTCAAATAGTCCCGGTCTCCTCTCCGCGGTGATACCATGAGAGCATTACAAGGCGGGTTTTCGTAATCGCACGCCCTATGCCAATGATTCCCATCAATTACGTCGCGATACTCATCTCGGCCGTCGTCACCATGGTCATCGGGTTCATCTGGTACGGCCCTCTGTTCGGGAAACTCTGGTCGAAACTCATGGGCTTCGGCGAGATGACGCCCGAGAAGATGAAGGAGATGCAGAAGGCGGCGATGCCCGGGTACGTCGCGAGCTTCGTGGGTGCTCTCGTCATGGCGTACGTTCTCGCGCACGCCCTCGTCTTCGCGTCCGCCTACCTCGGCGCGAGCGGGATTTCCGCCGGTCTCACGGCAGGGTTCTGGAACTGGCTCGGATTCGTGGCGCCCGTCACCTTGGGCGCGATTCTGTGGGACAAGGGGAAGTCACTCACGCTCTGGTACATTAACGGCTCCTACTACCTTGTCGTCCTCCTCGCGATGGGTGCCGTCCTCGCTTCGATGCCGGCCTGAAGCGCCGCGCGACCATGCCCCCGCTCCGTTCCATCCGCGTCCCTCATTACCACGGCGACGAAATCCGCGGTCTCTTCGTCGCCGTCGCGGCGGTGTGGCTCATCGCGGTGCCGATCATAGGAGAGCCCTTGCCGTGGGGAACGGGATTCCAGATCGGTGCGGCGCTTTCGTTCGTCGCTTTGGCGGGCTTGACCGCGCCTCACAGCCTTTTCATCATCATCGTCGACACCGTCGTCGCGACCGTGGCGGTCTTCTTCCTCCAAGCGGCCGCGATATCCTTCTATGACATCGACCCCATCGCGCTCTTCTTCGTGCGGGAAGTCATCGCCATCATGCTCCTTTTCGCGCTCTACGCAGGCGTGAGGACCTTGCGTGCCGCGGCGCAGGGGAAACTCGGCCACTATCCCGAGCGCGGAGAGTTCTACGCGAAGGAAAACAAGGCGGAGGAGCCGGAAAAACGCTGACACAAATCAGGCGTCAACAACCATGAATTGGCTCACACGGAGGTTCGAAGACATTAGGCATTCCTTCTATAGTCCCGCTTTTTACGCGGACATCCCCGGAAGCGCCTCAGTAGCGCCGCCCTCTTCCTGTTCCTCGTCTCGACGCTCTGGTCTTTCGTCGTTCTCGCGCCTGTCGCCTGGGATATCCTCGGTGCATCAGGCTCGTTCTTGACGGGCGATGCCGTGGAGAAGCATTTCCCGGCCGACTTGAGCGTGAGGGTCCAAGACGGCATCGTCACCACCTCCGTCCAGGAACCCTATTTCCTGCCGTTCCCAAAAGATGACAAGGATTCCACGGACGACCCGGAAAATCTCCTGGTCATCGACACCCGCTCGGACCTGACCCTTTCGGAGATCGACGCGTACGATTCCTTTGCCGTCTTGACGCGCGACCATCTCGTTCTCACCAAAGACAAAGGAGACCGGAGACTGTACCCGCTTTCGTCGGTCAAGGATTTTACCGTCAACAAGGGACTCGCGTCGGGTTGGTGGGCGAAAGTGCAGAAGTTCCTCGGCATCGCCCTCTATCCGATGCTCGTCGCACTTCTCGTCGTGACCATCCTGTCCACGGCCGCATGGCATCTCACGGCCTCTCTCGTCGGGGCTCTCCTTGTCCTTCTCATCGGCAAACTCAGGAAAAACCCGCTTTCATACGGCGACGCTTACAAAACCGCGGTCTTCGCGACCGGGCCCGTCCTCATCGTTTCCGCTGTCGGGTTCGTCATCGGTGTTCCCGTTCTCCCGTTCCACCTCGACCTTCTCATCTTCATTCTTGTAGTTTTCCTGAACCTCCGGAGAGCCCCCTCGGAACCCCTGCCGCCTGCGCCCATCCCGTAGAGCCCCCTCTCCCACGCGGCCTGGTCGCGTGTTGCATGATGTATATAGATATGCTAATATTTGCATATGACCTATTCACTACGATTTGAGGTCATGGTGAGGGTGTCGAACCATGCCAGACTTGTGCGCTGAAATAGCTCGGATGGGGAAGGGTATCGGTAACGAGAACCGTTACCGCATCCTCGAGGTCCTCATGAAGGGCCCCCGGACGGTGAGCGAAGTGGCGGCGCGGGTGAAGCTCGCCCAGCCCGCGGTCTCGCAGAACCTCAAGGTCTTGCGGTCGGCCCGCCTCGTCGAGAGCGAGCGCAGGGGACAGGAAGTATATTATTCGCTCGACGTCCGGTACATGACGGGCCTTTTAAAAAAGCTCGCCCTCGATATCGGGCGCGGTTCAAAGAAAAAATAAGCATGCGATACGATCAATTAGCGAGCGATGCGACGATAGCGAACGCCGTCTCTGGTTTAAGCGGCCGGGGCATTGAGGCCGAGATTCTTCCGGACAAGATCGCGGCGCTTTCGCGCATACAGGAACTCATACCAGCTGGCGCGTCCGTCATGAACGGGTCGTCGGTCACCCTGGAGCAGATCGGCTACATCGAATACCTGAAATCCGGAAAACATCCCTGGCTGAACCCGAAAACGACGATCCTCGCGGAAAAAGATCCCGCGAAACAGGCGATGCTCCGAAGACAATCGGTACTTTCCGATTACTATCTCGGCTCCGTCCACGCGCTTGCGGAAACAGGCGAATTTCTCATCGCCTCGAACACGGGCTCCCAACTCCCGCACGTGGTGTACACTTCCCCGAACCTCGTCTTCGTGGTGTCGACCAAGAAGATAGTGCCGACCCTCACGGACGCGTTCGACCGCCTCGACAAACACGCAGTCCCCCTTGAGGACCAGCACATGATGGGCCTCTACAAGATCCACACCCAGCTTTCGAAGGTAGTCATTTGGAAGAACGAAGCCGCAATGAACAAACGCACTGTGCGGATGCTTCTCGTCAAAGAAGACCTCGGATTCTAGCGTCCCCCGATGGTATGATAGTGGCATGGACGTGAGAAAACTCCCGTTCCTTCTCATCGGTGGTGCCATCATCGTTCTTCTCGTACTCGCGGTCTTTGGCGCTAAACGAGCAGAAGCACCGGGCACCGAGCCCGACGGGGGCGGCATCACCTACGTAAACGCTACCGCGGACGACATCGTCGTCGATCTTCCGTTCCCGGGCGCGGTCGTCGGGAAGGAATTCAGCGTCGTAGGCAAAGCCCGTGGCCCGTGGTATTTCGAAGCATCCTTCCCGGTCGTAATCCTTGGCGAGAACGGAGAGATACTTGCGCAGGTCCCCGCACAAGCAGAGGGGGAGTGGATGACGGAGAATTTTGTACCGTTCAAGGCGGACCTCGCGATCCCCGAGTCGTACATCGGCCCCGCGACTCTCGTCGTGAAAAAAGACAACCCATCAGGCCTCCCGGAGCATGACGCGTCCGTCTCGTTCCCGATTACCATAGAATATTAAGATCCATGATCGAACCCGCACCTCTCACGATGCCGACCCACGCTCCCACGCCATCCTCGCCGAACTCGCTTTGGGCGAAGGTGATACCCCGAACGAACAAGAGCTTTGCCGTTATATGCGCTGCATTCCTTGTTCTCGACGCGGTCATCGTAGCTTTCAATACCTCTCTGGCCCCGTTCTTGATCCCGATGGCCGTCGTTATGCTGGTTTTTTACGGCTTTTATCGTTTCGAGAATACGGTTCTCAAGAAACGGTTCTCTGCGTCCACTTCATCTCTCGATAAATACATCCTAATTCTCGTCGTCATCCGCAATCTCGTTTTTCTCATGAATGTCATCCCTGTGATACAGCTTCTTGGTTTCATGGCGCTCGCTGGGTTCATTTCGCCAATACTGTATCTGGCACAGACCTCATGGACGATCGGTCACATAGACGTTTTCGACGGTTTCGGACCGCTTTCAGTCTTTACGCTAGCTCCGTGGCTCGTTCTCATCCTCTACATCATCCTCGTGTACATGCGTTCACGAGCGACACCCAAGGCGTGAACCGTCTCATTCAGGAATTTTGAGCGCCGCTATCTTTTCCGCGATGACGGCCGCCGCCCTCTCGCATACGCTCCGTTCGTCTCCGGGCGTCTCGTCCTCTTTGAACAGGTCTTTTTTGTAGAGCGGCGGGCCCGCAGTCACGACCACTGTCCGTCGTCTCAGGAGGAAATCAGCAACGGTCATACCCTCGGTACCGTCGATCGAGACGGGGATGACTGGAACATTGCTTTCGCGCACGAGGTAGGCGACGCCTCCTTTCGCGCGGGTCGTTTTCCGCTCCGGCCCGTCCTTCCAGACAGGGAAGATGCAGAGATCGTTGCCGTCCCGGAGTATCCCGAGATGGATTTTGAGCGCTCTCCTATAATCGCGGAGATTCGCGGGCGCGGAGAACGCGCCCCACGCGGTAAAAAACCAGCTTCCGTAGACATGCTTCCTCCACCATCCCATATGGGCATAGAATTCCTTTTCACGGGAGACGTAAAAAAGCGGGACGTGGCGCGAGAAGTACGGACACAGTGCGTTCACGAGGATGGGGTCGAGCTCGCATGAGTGGTTGCTTGCGAATATCGCGTTCTGCGGAAGATTTTTCACGTACTCGCGCCCCCGGACCTCAAGCCGGCAGAAAAATAAGAGGATAAAATAGGTCGGGAACCAGACGAGGCGCTGCAAGAGGCCTGGCATGACGGCATAGAACTTCATTTCGCCTCGAGAAACACCCGGGCCTCACATATGCACAGGAAGCCCGGCGCGTTCATGTCGCCACTGTACACTATCGGTATAGAGGCCTTCATTCGAGAAGGAAACTGTCCTATGAACCTATCCGTCGCTCTCTTTTTCATCCACACGGTCGTCGCGACACTTATCGTCGGGACGCTTTTCGCGAGAAGGCATGACCCCGTCTTCAGGAACTTCGGCATCGCCATCCTCCTCGACGCGGCGGCCTTCGCCGCATGGACGGTCCCCGTATTCATGGAAGCCGCCAACCTCGCGCTCTATGTCTCCGTCGGTACCGTGTTCTTCATCGCGTCGATGGTGTTTCTTCTTGCCGCAGGGACGCAAGGCATGAGCGGACCGGCGCGGCGCGGCCTCATGCTTCTCGCCGCAGTCGTCGGCGCCGGCATCTACTATCTCGGCTCCCTGCCTGCGTACCCCTCGACGCCCATGTTCTCCGGAGACGGCCTGTTCTTCTTCAACGTACACCCGCTCCTCCAGGCGCTTTACGTGATAGCGCTCGCGCTGGTCGCGTTCCCCGCGATCGAAGCGGTCGTGTCCCGATTTGACGCTCCGTACGCGACCTTTCTCCGGTACGGATTCATCGCCGAAGTCGCCGCGGGCATCGTCCTCATGACCTCGTCCTCGGTCGCGCCCGGCGGCGCCTTGGCCGCGACCGTCGCTGGATACGTCATCGGCGTCACCTACTTCGCCATCTGGACAACCCTCCTTTTTAAGCGCAAGGCCTGGCCGGGCTGAACCGCCTTCCGCGCGCGGTGTTGAGCTACAGCCAATCGTGGGAAGACGTGAGCGCCCTTAAGGATGCGCTTCGCGTTACGCCGGACGACACCGTCCTCTCGATAACCTCGGGCGGCGATAACGCGCTCGCGCTCCTTCTCGGCGGAGCCGCTCGCGTGGTGTCCGTGGACGTGAACCCGGCGCAGAATCATCTCCTCGAGCTGAAGCTCGCGGCAGCGCGCTCCCTCGGGTACGAAGAATTCATCGCCTTTCTCGGCGTCGAGAATTCCAAAGAGCGCATGGCGCTCGCGAAGCGAGTTCTTCCGCTCCTTTCTCAAGGCGCGCGCGAGTGGTTCACTTCTCATCTCGCGCTCATAGAGCGGGGCGTCATCCACGCGGGGCGGTTCGAGCGCTTCCTAGACGTTTTCAGGCGCTTCGGCCTTCCGCTCGCGCACTCCCGGAAAGAGGTCGAGGCCTTCCTCGCGAGCCCCACCCTCGAAGAACAGCGCGATTTCTTCCACCGCGTCTGGGATTCCCCGCGGTGGCGGCTCTTATTCTCCGTCTTCGCAAGCCGTCCCGTCCTCGCTCGATTCGCGCGGGGCCCCGGCCTCTTCGCGCACGCGAGGGAGGGGAGTGTGGCGAAGGAATTCCTCGCTCGATTCGCGCGCGTCGCCGAGTCACTGCCGCTCCGGGACAACTATTTCATACACTACTGCCTGACCGGTCGCTACGGGTCCGTGCTCCCGCCGTACGTGAGGGAAGAGAATTTCGAGACCCTGAAGCGGCTCCCGCCTGACGTGCTCGCGCTCGTTTCCGAAGACCTCGTGAGTTTCCTTGCGCGTGAACCCGTCGGTTCCTTCTCCAAGTGGAACCTGTCTGACGTTTTCGAAGGTTTCTCAGAGGAGGAGAACGCGCGCGTCTGGGTAGAGATCGTACGTACATCGCGCCCGGGCGCCGTCGTCGCGTACTGGAATAACCTCGTTCCACGTTCGTTTCCGGCTGAGCTCGCGGACAAGATTGCGGACGACGTCCCGGGCGCGGCGGATCTCCATGCGCGGGACAGGGTATTCTTCTACGGAAGTTTCCACCGGAACGTCATTGCCGCAGTATGAACAAGGCCGTGTCATTCATCTCGCGATTCTACCGCTATCAGTCCGAGCGCTTTCCCGTTCTGGTCATTCTCGCGACCTTGGCGCCCGCGCTCGCAAGTTCCGGCGCGGTTGCGCTCGGCACGCTGTCATGGGGCCCCTTCGCTACGGCTCTCGTCGTGTCGCTCCTCTATCTCTTCCACATCAGGGCCCTCGACGAGCGGCGCGATTTCGGCCATGACACCGTGCACCACGCGGCGCGGCCCATGCAAACGGGTCTCATCACGAGAGCCGAGCTCGCACGCGCCGATTTCGTCGCTGTTCTCGGCATTCTCGGGCTCGCCTTGTGGGCCGGCCCCGCGGCGTTCGCCTACGCCGCCTTCGCGCTCCTCTACGCACACCTTGCCGGGAATGAATTCTTTCTCGGAGAGCGTCTTCGCGAGCGTTATTTCCTTTACAACGCCGTCAATCTCGTGCAGATGCTCCTCATGCAGGTCCTCGTGTACGCACTGTTCTCGGGGTGGTTCGTGGTGACGCCCCTCATCGTCGCACACTTCGCGTTCACCTCGACGGGGACCCTCATCCTCGAGTTTGTGCGGAAACTGAAGATCCCCGGCGAAGACGGCCCGGGGAAGGATACCTACACCCACTACCTCGGCTTCTCCGCATCCTTGGTGATCCACGCTTCGCTCATCCTCGTGAATGTGCTCCTTTTCATACGGCTCATGGCGTTTGCGGGGGGGAGTTCATCCCTCGCAACGCTTGTCGCCGTCTTTTTCACCGCCTTGTCCGTGTTCCTCGCGCTCGCGCACTACGCGAAGCCGCGGCGCGTGACCGAGGTCCTCCTTCAGCTCGCGTTTGTTGTGGGTTACGGAGTGATGAATGTCATGGTAGCCTTCGCGATACTCGGCTAATATGGATCCCCACGAGGTAAAAATAGTCCGGCAATACGCCATCAACGAGGTCGCCGGAGGACTCCTCTTGGGGCATCACCTCCTCCGCTCCGAAGATCCCTACGTCCGCTCCCAGCTCACGTATCACACTCTGGACGAGTTGAAGCACGGGTGGCTTTGGACGCAGTTCTTGGACAAAAAGGGCGTCGGGGTCGCGGGCGCGAAAGGGGGGAACGAGTATTTCGATTTTATTGGGCGACAGGAGGACGACATGCGCTTTCTTGCGGCCGTCCACATCTACGAGCTTCGCGTCCCGTTCCACCTCACCATCCATATGGAGCTTCCCGAAATCGACCCTGAATTGAAAGAAGTCATGCGCGGGATACGCGACGACGAAAAATTCCACCTCGGGTGGATCAGGAAGTATCTCCTCGAAAAGATAAAGACGGATCCAATTTCGGTGAAGGGAGCGGTCGCGGAAGCCGAACAGATCGAGCAGGCGGTCTATATGGGCTACCTCGCTCACATGGAGCGCTACGGCGGATACGCGGGTGCCTTGGTCGCGCTTGCGCGCGGGCACCTCAGCGAATTCGCCTCTCCATCGAGCGCGTTCTAAGGATGAGTTCAAAAGAATTCTTCGACAGCGCGAACATCGCCGAATCGTACTCGGGCATCGTCCTTCCGCTCACATGCTCGTTCGCCCGCCGGGTGTACGGCCTCGTGTACCGCGATCTCCTCGTACACTCAGGCGTTTCCGCCCAGAGCA
>CAYHKM010000012.1:0-18716 GCA_964357285.1 uncultured Candidatus Saccharibacteria bacterium | reverse complement strand
CCCCCCCCACCAATCAAAAAAGAAACAGCAGGACGGAAGGAGAAGGCCGAGCCACCAGACGCGAACCCGCGACATTCACGGAGCGACGCCAGCAGGCGGAGCGGAGTGACCCTTTCCGTAGTGAAGTCGGACTTGAGATTTTGACGAGGCAGGGTCAAAAAAGCGAGCATTGAGGGCAATATTGAGACTAGCTACCCCTTCATTCCGGCAGTACCCGAGTGAAGGGGTGCGTGAAGGGGTAAACCGGAGTGAAGTCGGGTTTGTAAATTGAGGGAGGCGAGGTCAGAAAAGCTAGGAATGATGGGCGGTTTCAGCAACGCAGGGTAGTCATTCGGAGGTAGGGCGAGTGACTACCTGTATGACTACCCTAGAGGCCGAGATTTCGGGTAGAATGGGTACGCACATCAGCGTATAATCTCACAGGAAGCAAAACAACTGTTTGTTTTGCGTGAGGACGAGAAAGGACGAGCGTGCGGGCCATCGCGCAAGCGATGGTCGCGCGAGTCCTGTACAGTTCCCGTAGGGAACGAGTCTTCTCCTGCCCACAAAGAGCGGAGATTAACTACGGGTTCATGCAAAATTCGGTCTCACAAAACGTAGCCGTCACAACGCGGAGAATTGTGATGGCGGTCACCATGATGAAAATCCCCACGATGCCCCAGATGAGCACCTGTCGTCCTTTTTTCCTCGCTTCCGGTTCATCGGCTTTGAGGATAAGGTTCATCGCGCCACCCACCAAATAGAACATCGCGAGCGCGAACAGGAGAAGGATGAGGGGTCCGATGATGAGGTCGGTGACTTTGTCTATGAAATTGTAGAGTCGCTCCATGATTGTCTGAATCTTGTCAGAGGTCGGATAGCATGCGCCCTCCTATGGCTGACGGGGGTATGCGCCTTCTATGGTCGGTGGTTTCAAAGGGTCTTGGCCGATCTGGAAGGTCCGCCGCAAGAGGGCCACGATGCCGAAGATGGATACAAGGACGAAAATGGCGATGACTCCGTACACCATGAGGTCGCGCGCTTTCTTTTTGTCTTCGTCCTTCCCCGAAAAATTGAAGAGGTACATCGCAAGCCCCCAGAAGAACGCAAGGAGGGCCAAGGACGCCGCGATGGGCGTCGCCTGGAGCACGAGATCAAGTACTGTCTTAAGGACGCTCTGGAGGGTGGTCGCGGCGGATACGAGCAGGGGAAACCCGAGCGCGAGCGCGGCGCCGAAGAGGGCGATGAGCTTTTTTTCCATCCGATTCATTGTATCACCGACGCCTTGAGTGATGCGCCGCTTTCGTGCTTCACCGACCGGGGAGGCCCTGTTGGAGAGTCGATTCCCCGGCGAAGAAGGTCTGGTTGATCGCGGCAACGATGCCACCGATGGTAAATATCACGAAGATGGCGATGATGCCCCAGATGATGCGCTGTTTCGCCTGCTTCTTCTTTTCCGCGTCTCCCGTCGTCATGATGAGCTGGAACATGCTCCAGAAGAAGAGGAGGATGAGGACGGCAAAGGGGGTGGCCCAGAGGACCACGTCGGTTGCAGAAGTGATGAAGTCGGTCAAGTTCTTCCGCGCGAACGCGACAGACGGCGAAAGCGCCGCTATGAGGATAGCGGCGCCGGGAAGCCATGCTCCAAAGCGGACGGGAAGACCGTCTCCGACGTTCGAACCCTTTCGAGGCACGAGATTCTTGATTACTTGTCTGAACCTACTACTTACCAGAAGAGTCGAGCATCGGAGTCTTCATGCTCTGATTCTCGTTGATACCAAAGCTTCTCTGGAGCAAGCGGGCGATGCCGAAGACGGACACCATGACGAAGATGGCGAGGATGCCGTAGACCATGAGGTTGCGGCCCTGCTTCTGCTTGTCTTCTTTGCCCTCGCCGAAGTTGAAGAGGTAGATGGCAAGCCCCCAGAAGAACGCGAGGAGGGCCAAGGACGCCGCGACTGGAATAGCACCTATGATGACCGTGCCGATGCACGCAACGATGTTCGCTATCGTGCCCTGTGAACCTTCTGCGCCGCACCCTTGGGCCCTCTCTCCAGCAAAAGCGACGAGGGGCAACATGCTCGCAACGCCGAGGATGCCTGCTGTGGTTAAGAATTTTTTCATACGATAACGAAGTCGCTTTATAATAATACGTCTTTTATTAAATCTTGTCAAATTATACCATCAAAACCGTTCCGGGGTAAGGTGAAAAGGCCGCAGTGTGGATAGTTTTTATGTGCCCCCTATAGCTTTGACGGTCTCGTCGATGGCATAGGCAAGGGCCTGCGCCCCGAGGACCAAGAGGCCTCCCACGACCGCCCAGAAGAAGTACGAGCGTACCGTCTTCAGCTTATCCGCGTTGCCTTCCGCCTGAACGAACAGGAATCCGACGTAGACGAGGAAAAGGACAAGGACGGGGAACGCTATTGCGGAAACGAGCCGCAAGACACGGACCAGAAATTCAGTGAGGGAGTTGACGCCGAGGGGGTTCTGGAGCGGAGCCGCGAACGCAAGCATCGGGACGAGTGCGAGGAATGGGATAGCATAGGCGATGAGCTTTTTCATGGGTTCCGTGTCGCCATTATCGCACGTTCAAAACGGCTTTCAACTCCGCATAGGCGGCCGAAACCGCCTCGGAGACCTGAAGTTTTCCTGAGGAGATGTTCTCGACCGCGCGGCGGAAAATGTCTTCGGTTCCCGCGGGGTCGGGATCAAAAAACGCGAAGGCGGAAAGCGCTGCGGTCCTGAAGACCTCGCTATAGGGATCCTCCGGCGACACGACCAAGAGGTCGCGCCGGACCGACGGGAGCCGCGAGAACTTGACGACCAGTTCCTGCGCGCGAGCATCGGTCAGGGCCCCGGCGATAACGAGCGCGCCTTGCGGATTCGAGCTGCCCCGCGGAACGGCAAGGGCATGAAGTTCGGATTCCGTGTACTTCCCTGCCCCGCGGGCCTCAGGAAGCGAGGTGATGTCGAAATTCAGGTTCGGATTCGCTTCGCGGATTCCATAGAGCTCGCTTGCGCGCCCCACGTAGAGCGCAAGCCGCCCGGCGAGGAATGCGTCCCGAGACGAGGGCTGGGACCGGTTCCACGAGTATGCGGGCTTCGTCGGGTTTGCGAACTCGGTGTAGAAGCGGAACGCAGAATACGCCGGCGACGTGGACTCTTGTGCGAGGCTGACCGGCGCGATGACGGGGCGCCCTCCTTCGCCTCGCGCGACGACGGGGTCGCCAAGCTCGCGCATGAGGGAAAGGATGATGGCTTTCGCATGCCCGACGTTGTCCCACGAGCCAAGCGCGATCGCGCTCTGCGTCAGGGTCCCGTTCTTGTCCGCTTTCGCAAGCTTCGGCGCCAAAGTCGTAACCTCGTCCCAATACCGGGGAGGATTCGCAATGCCGGCTTCCGTAAAGAGCGTGCGGTTCCAATAGAGGACGAGGGGGTCGACGATGTAGGGGAACCCGGTGAAGCTGCTCTCTCCCAAAAATACCTCTCCCGCCTCGATGAACGTGTCCCTGAATGTGCGTTGGCTCATGACGGAGTACGGGAGCGGCTGGGGCTTGTCGCCATGCTTCACGAGGTATGAGGCCGGAAAGACGACGAGGTCGGGGCCGCGGTTCGCGGCGATTGCTTCAACCAGCGTCGCCATGAACGTCGATGGCTCGAACGAGCGGTACGAGACGCTCGTAAGGTCCCCTCGCAGGTACTTGAGCTCGGAAATCTGCGTTCCTACGATTGAATCCGGCACCGGGCCCCAGACGACGACGGTTCCCACTGTACGCTCGTCGCGCCCCGTGAAGCTCGAGAGCACGAGGACCGCGCCTATCGCCATGACAACGAATATGCCGAGAAGGACCGCGTGGAATGGTTTCATCTCGGATTAGTATAACGCGCAGTAGAGGGACTTCCTCTCTCAAGGGGACGGGGTGTGAGTCAGCACGCGAGTGGCGAAGGATTGCCTAACGGAGTGTCGCGAGGAACGCCCAGTGGTGCGAGCCAGCCGGAAGCATGTCGTTCGCCGAAAATCCGGCGGCGCCGAGGAGGCGCACCGCCTGGGACGGCGTCACGACCGCCCCCGCCGTCGGCCCCATGTTCTTGAACGATGCCGTCCAGTCGATGACGAGTGCTCGCCCGCCGGGCCGGACGACTCGGGCAAGCTCCGAGAGGAACCGCTCACGATTCGAGACCGCGTGGAGGATGTTCGCAAGGATGGCGAAGTGGAGAAGATTGTCCGCCACGGGAATGTGGACATTCAGGTCGGCTTCGATGGCGTAGAGTTTCCCTCCGCGGCGCTTCGCCTCGCGCGAGAGCTTCGCGAGGACGGGTGCGAGCGCGTCGAACGCATACACGGTCGTCTCGGGACCGAGGCGATCGATGATTCCGAGCGCGAAGTGACCCGCGCCGGAGCCGAAATCGCCTACTCGGGAACCGGCGGGAATGGAGATGCGCTCGAGAACGTCGCGAGGCCGAAGAAACATCCCGTTAGAGGCAGGCCGCGGTCGGAAACCGCAGAACCGCCGGTTTATTGATTAAATCTTCGACCATGCTCACACTCATAGAGACATTGTACCGCAGCCGCGGCCTCTAACGGGATAGCAAAAAGCGGCGCCAAGGGCGCCGCTTCGCGGAAGAGTAGCGTTAGAAACCGAACCCGACGTAGAAGGACGTACCGTTGTCGTAGTAGCTGTAACTTGTGTACCCGGACCAGTACCCGCCGTTGTAGTAGACGTCTGCGGCGTACGCGGAGTTGTCGGAATAATCACTCACGCCGAAACTGCCGTAGTATCCGTTGCCATAACCGCCATAACCGCCATAACCGCCATAACCGCCGACGGTGTAGGGGCGCACGTTGTATGGTCGCATTACAGGAGTCTGCGGGGTATACGGCTGGACAGAGTAGGACGGAACTGTGTAGCCGGATGCGAGAGCGTTTCCTGCGAAAAGGCCGAACGAGAGGACAACGAGGAACACGATAAGCGCGAAAATGCTTACCGCCCTGCGGTTAAGCCACAAAAAAGCATTAGTTATCATAGGTCTATATTATACACTATTTAAAATATTTAGTCAAGTACCCATTCCATCCATGAACAGGCCAGTTAATGCTGGGCCGGGTGGCTTAGTTCAACTTTCGAACTACCTGCTTTTTTATGGAAGACATAGGTAGTCACGCCTAGTGCGGCTTTTTTGAGACGGTATTGAGGATTTTGAGAGCCTTAAAAGACCGCGAACGCGGCTATTTTGTCTCCTTCGCGAAGTTTCATGATGCGGACCCCCTGGGTTACGCGCGAGAGCGAAGGCACTTGCTTGAGCTCCGTCCGTATCACCTGCCCCTTCTGGGACGCGACTATCATCTCGGCCGTCTCCGGGGTCACGACTCTCGCCGCGATGACGGTACCGGTTTTCTGGGTCACGTTCGCGGTCTTTATGCCGGAGCCGCCGCGCTTCTGCACCTTGTACTCGCTCGCCTTCGTGCGCTTGCCGTATCCCTGATTCGTGACGACGAGGAATTCGCTCGCCTTCTCGTCGCGGACGACATCGGCGCCGACCACCAGGTCCTTCGCGGGGAGTTTCATCGCGCGGACCCCGCGCGCGCCGCGGCCCATCTCGCGGATGTCTGCCTCCTTGAAGCGGATGGCCTGGCCGCGCGAAGTCGCGAGAAGGACAGTGTTCCCTTTCATGACCGGCAGGACCTCGATAAGGCGGTCGCCCTTATCGAGTCCTATTGCGATGATGCCGGAGCGACGAACCTCGACGAATTCCTCCGCCTTCACTTTCTTTGCGACGCCGTGGTCGGTCACGAGCATGAACGCGGTCGCCTCCGCCGAGGGTTTCATGTTCTGTTTCAGACTTTTGGGCATCGCGACGATGGAGGTCACGTGCTCTTCCGGCGAGAGCGGAAGTACGTTCATGATGGATTTGCCTTTGGTCGCGCGCTTTCCTTCCGGGACCTCGTACATGCGGGTCTGGTATACCTTGCCGCGGTCGGTGAAGAACAGGATGTGGTCGTGGGTCGAGCCCTCGAGGAAGCGGATGACGAAATCCTCCTCTTTCGTGTCGAGGTCGATGACCCCTATGCCGCCGCGCTTCTGCTTCCGGTACTCGGAGGGGTTTGTGCGCTTCAGGAACCCTCCGGCCGTGAGGGTGAGCATCGTGGGTTCGTCGGAAACGAGGTCCTCGTCGGAGAGGTTCTTGACGCCCCCCTTAACGATGCGGGTCCGGCGTTCATCGCCGTACTTCTCCTTCAAGGCGAGGAGCTCCTTCTTCACGACCCCCATGATCTTCTTCGTCGAGGAGAGGATGTCCTCGCATTCCTTTATGAACGCCTGCACCTCCGTGAGTTCGTCCTCTATCTTCTTCCGCTCGAGGCCCGCGAGCTTCTGGAGGCGCATTTCAAGTATGGCGGTCGCCTGCCGCTCGGAGAACTTGAACTTCTTCATGAGGGAGCTGTGCGCGTCCCCGACGTCCTTCGCGCCCTTGATGAGCTTCACGATCTCGTCGATATGGTCCAAGGCCTTCGAGAGGCCGAGGAGGATGTGCTCGCGCTCCTTCGCGCGCGTGAGGTCGAAGCTGATGCGGCGCTTCACGACCTCACGGCGGTGGGTGACGAAATGCGAGAGGATGCCGGGCAAGGAGAGCGTCCCGGGAACGCCCTCAACCAAGACCACCATGTTGTAGTGGAAGGCGTCCTCGAGCTGCGTGTGCTTGTAGAGATAGTTCAGGACCGCCTGCGGCTGGGCGTTGTTTTTGAGCTCTATCACGATGCGAATGTCCTTCGTCGACTCATCGCGAATGTCGCGGATGCCCTCTAGCCTCTTGTCGCGCACGAGGTCGGCGATGGTGACAATGAGGTCGGATTTGTTGACGCGGTACGGTATGGAGGAGACGACGATGACGGTGTTCCCTTTCTTGTCCTCCGTTATCTCAGCAACGCCGCGCACGACTACGGGGCCGCGGCCGTTCGCGTAGGCGTGCGCGATATCCTTCGCGTTGTAGGCGACGGCGCCGGTCGGGAAGTCGGGGCCTTGGATGAACTCGAGCAAATCTTCCGTCGAAGCGTCGGGATTATCGATGAGGTGCGCCGTGGCGTCGATCACCTCTCCGAGATTGTGCGGCGGGATGTTGGTCGCCATACCGACCGCGATGCCTAAGGTCCCATTGAGGAGGATGTTCGGGGCGCCGGCGGGAAGGACGTCGGGCTCTTTCTGGGTGCTGTCGTAGTTCGGACGCCACTCGACCGTTTCTTTGTCGATGTCCGCAAGCATATCCGCGGCTATCTTCGACATCTTCGCTTCCGTGTACCGCATCGCGGCTGCGGAATCGCCGTCGATGGAGCCAAAGTTCCCTTGCCCGACGATGAGGGGATACCGCATCGAGAAATCCTGCGCCATCTTGACCAAGGCGTCATAGACCGCGGTGTCGCCATGGGGATGGAATTTGCCGAGGACGTCGCCCACGACCGCGGCGGATTTTCGAGCCTTCGCGGAGGCGGTGAGCCCCATGCGATGCATGGTGTAGAGGATGCGGCGGTGGACGGGCTTCAGCCCGTCGCGCACATCCGGAAGAGCGCGCGACGTGATGACGGACATCGCATAGTCGAGATAGCTTTCGCGCATCTCCTCCGTGATGGAGCGCGAAACGACGCGAAGGCCAAGGTCGGCCTTCGCGGGGGGCTCACCGGAAGCATTTTCTTCCTTCTTGCGGGGCATGATTCCTTCTGCTCATTGTAGCATTTTTCGCGCCCTAACCGAAGCGCCGGATTGCCCCCTACTTCATGAAAGGCAGGGACACATCGGGAAAGTCAGGCATCTCAAATCCGGAGCCGGGCGCGGAGGGTTCCTTAAAAACGATCTGGATGAGGACGAATCCGACGGCCCACGCGAGCGTTATGAGCATGACAATGACGATGGTCGTGAGTATCATGACCTGCCGCCTGACATGAAGCGGTTGTTTCCGGATCTTCTCAATGACTTTGAGGAACATCTAACTCAAGAGGACGACGGCGCCGTCCATAGCCGAAAGCTCCTTCGGGCGCACGGTGAATCGCTCGACGGGTTTCATGCCGGTCTCCCCTTCCGATTTCAGGAATTGTGCGAGAGCTTTCCCGTCCTTGACGGCGTACGGGATGACCGCATTGGGCTCGATGCCGGTCACGAGCTCGTGCGCGCTCTTCGGGTCGAGGGTCCCGTCGCCCACCGGCACGAGGACGATGCCGATGTCATCGAGCTCGGAGCGGATCTCGGCTGGCAGCTTCGGGTTCGACAGCGCTCCGAGAACAAGGATGCGCATCCCGTCCATGCCGAGGACATAGATGGTATTCCCGACTTCGGAAACGACGTCGCCGTAGTTCGCTTCCGTGGCGTATCCTGCGACCGAGACCTCGCCGACCTCGTATGCTCCCGGACCCTGCACTATGAACGGCTCCTTCTCGCCGTGGGACGCGGTCTCGATGCCGTTCCAATCGTCGTGAGGGATGGAGACGAGGACGACGTCCGCCCCGAACTTTGCAAGCTTGTGCTCCCGCGAGCGCGGAGAGGGAGGGTTCACGGCGACCGTGACCGGACCCGCCGAAAGCTTGAAGCAGTATCCGCCGAGATGCTGGATGACCATATTGCCGAGATTATAACAGAGAGCGGGCGGGCGCCGCTTCCCTTAAGAGGCGCCTGGTGCTAGAGTAGGGCGATAAAGCCCTCCGGGGCTTTAGTTTCACTTCGGAGAGGATTATCCCTCCCGACGGCAACGTCGGGACACCCGCTCTGATCACTGACACTCAAATGCTTACATCCATGAATATCGCGGGTGCTTCACCCGACACCTCCTCGCTTTCGGGGATGCAGAAAGTTGTCGCGGAGTCCGCGACTCCGCCTTCGGTTGGTGACACCATTGAAGGCCCCGTAATAGCGATCGGCTCCGGAAAGATTTACATCGACCTTCCGCCCTTCGGGACGGGCATCATCTACGGCCGTGAGTACCTCGCGGCGCGCGATGTCTTGAAGAAGGTGGCGCTCGGCGACACGGTCTCGGCGAAAGTCGTCGGCTCCTTCAATGCCGAGGGGTACATAGAGCTTTCGCTCAAGGAAGCACGCCAGGCGATGATATGGTCGGAGGCGGAGAAAGCGATCGCCGCCGCTACCCTTTTCGAACTTCAAATAAAGGACGCGAACAAGGGGGGGCTCATCATCCTCTGGCAGGGCATCCAAGGATTCCTGCCGGCGTCGCAGCTCAAACCCGAGCACTACCCGCGCGTCGCGAACGGCGAGAAGCAGCTCATCCTTGACGAGCTCAAGAAGCTCATCGGCACGACCTTGTCGGTCTCCATGATCACGGCCGACCCCCGCGAAGGGAAGCTTATCTTCTCCGAGCGCGGAGGCGCGAAGGAAACCCGGGGCTCCCTCGCAGACCGCTACGCGATAAGCGACGTGGTCGAGGGCGTCGTGACCGGCGTCGTCGACTTCGGCATCTTCGTGCGGCTCGAGGACGGACTCGAAGGATTGGTGCACATTTCGGAAATCGACTGGGGCCTCGTCGAGGATCCGCGGCTCTTCGGGAAAGCCGGCGACAAGGTCACCGTAAAGGTCATCGACATCAAAGAAGGCAAGGTATCTCTCTCCATGAAACAGCTCTCGGAAGACCCCTGGATCGCGGCCGGGCGGAAGTACACGAAGGACGACCTCGTCGACGCCGCGGTCATCAAATACAACAAGTACGGAGCGCTGGCTTCCATCGAGGAGGGCGTCGCGGGCCTTGTCCACGTGTCCGAGTTTCCGTCAGAACTGGCATTGCGCGAGCATCTCCAGCTCGGCAAGACCTACAAGTTCAAGATTACGCTCTTCGAGCCGAAGGACCATCGCATGACGCTCTCGTTCGCGAAGGCGCAGTAAACAAAAACCCCCGGCCAAAGCCGGGGGTTTTTGTTTCTAATTCAATTATTAGTGTCCGCCAAGAATCATCTGGGGTATCTGCCCAACATCAAACGGGCCGACTGATTGAAGAGGTCTTCCCTGTGAGACCGCGAATGTGCGTATGTCATGGGCGATCAAAAAGTTCATTTCATACGCGTGAGTAATAATCTGATTCCCTTGCCGAATGGTAAACACTATCCACGGTTGATACTGGATGACCCGGAAAATATTGTCGTCAAACCGGACCGGTTCTCTGTTGCTACCGTTCTGCACGATGTCTCCCTTGCGCAATTCTTGACGATACATGTTCGCGCAGAATTGGGCTCTCCACGTAACGTTGCGATTCACCTTGCCGTTCGTATGAGAATAGAGGCGCCCCAGTGCCTGCGCTTGTAACTCGAGCGCAGGGTATGCGGCTTTGGGAAATTCTCCTACGCTCACGACCTCGCAAAGAAAAGTGCGCTCTCGAGATTGAACCATTATCACTGGTTGAACTCGTTCATCGCTTTCTGGTGGCCGTCGCGAACGATGACCTCGCACGCTTCGACGGCCCGCTTCAGGACTTTCGTGAGGGTTGTCATCTCTTCCGGTCGAAACTTCCCGAGGAGAAATTTGAGCACCTTTCCCTCCCCCACCAGCTTTTTCACAACGCCTTTCACGCCCGCGGGCGAGACGCCCACGCGGATGCGGACGAAATCTTTGGTCTTCAAGGCCTTGATGATCGACTCGACGCCGTTGTGGCCACCCGAGGAGCGCCCGAAGGATACTTTCATCGAGCCGAGCGGCATATCGAGGTCATCGTGGATAACGATGAGGGAGCCCGCTCCTTTCTTATGCTTCACGAAATGAGCCGCGGCGTGGCCCGACTTGTTCATGTAGGTGTCAGGTATGACCAAGGTGACCTTTACGCCCCCCAAAGAGCCCATGGCGACCTGCATAGCGGGCTTTTTCTCCGTTTTCCAGAGCGAAAAATCGTGCGTCGCATGGATGCGCTCGACCGCGAGGCGTCCCG
Source organism: uncultured Candidatus Saccharibacteria bacterium (assembly GCA_964357285.1). Classification (GTDB taxonomy): domain Bacteria; phylum Patescibacteriota; class Minisyncoccia; order Phycocordibacterales; family Phycocordibacteraceae; genus Phycocordibacter. The sequence goes on along the minus strand of CAYHKM010000012.1, from coordinate 7,829 downwards.
CGTTGTGGCGCGTCCCTTTGTATTCGTTTCCGGGGTTTCCGAGGCCGACGATGACGTGCATGGTGAGAAAATCGAGAGAGTTTTTCGTCGTCGACCAGTGTACCTGAAAGTTGCCGCGCGAAGAAGCGTTAGAGAACGAAATCGCTATTGCGCACAATAGGGGGCGCGACTACAATGACACGCATGGAGGCCGAACGCTCACCTGAATCGGTGAATGATCTCATCAAGTTCGCGCTCATCGCTCTCCTTATCGTCATTCCTATCCGGCTCTTCGTCGCCCAGCCCTTCATCGTGCGAGGCGCTTCCATGGAGCCCACGTTCGACAACGGCGAGTACCTCATCGTGGACCAGCTCTCGTACCGATTTGAAACGCCCGAGCGCGGCGAGGTGGTCATCTTCCGCTATCCCAAGAATCCGACCGTCTTCTTCATAAAACGGGTTATCGGTCTCCCCGGGGAGACCGTCGAGATCACCGGGAAGCGCATCACGATACGCCGGGGCGTGGGAGTCGAGCCAATCGTTCTCGACCAGTCGTTCATCGACCCGGAAAGGATGTCGAGCGAATACGGCGTCTATGCTTTGGGCGACGATGAATACTTCGTCATGGGCGACAACCGGCTCGAAAGTTCGGACTCGCGCACATGGGGTCCTTTGCCGAAAGAGGATTTGATCGGCCGCGCAATCGTGCGACTCTTCCCGCCGACCCGCTTCGGCATCTATCCCGGGGAGGTTTCTCTCACCCACTGAACCAACTATGCGCTCACTGGAACGCGGAAAACAATACGAATCGCTCGACGCATCGCTTGCGCGCGTCGCGTACGCGTACGGGTTCACCGCGCCGCCCGTCGTGATCCCGCAGAAAGCGCTCTCACTCGCGGACGATCCGGGCACGGCGGCCTCCGCCGCGCTCGTGAAAAGCGTGGACGGTACAAAAGGCACGGCGCAGGTGTGGGGCTCCGCTCGCGGCCAAAAAAACGGAACGGTGCTTTCCTTCGTGATCGTCGCCGCGCGTCACGCCGCCGCGCATGCGCTCGTGGTCGAGGCGGCGCGCTCGGTCGCGGAGCTCGCGGGATTCACGGACCTCTCGGTTCTCGTATCGTCGGTGGGCGATCAGGAGTCGAAACGCCGCTTCGCGCGCGAGCTCGGTAATTTTTTCCGGAAGAACGCCGACCTCGTCCATGAGGACATGAAGCGCCTGGCGGGAGACGACCCCGAGGGAGCGTATCGGGTGCTCCTCACGCGCAAAGACCCTCTCATCGAAAAGGCGCCGCACCCCATCGACTTCCTCTCCGAGAATTCCCGGAAAACCATGCTCGAGACCTTGGCGCTTTTTGAGTCGATCGGCATCCCCTATGCCATCGACCCGCGCCTCCCTGCAGAGCCGGACTTCCATGCCGAACTCATTTTCGCGATCGAAGGCACGGATCGGAAGGGTTTCCGGGCCCGCATCGCCTCCGGCGGCCGCTTCGATGAGTTCGCGCGCAAAAACGGCGGAGCGGAGCGGGCGGTCGGGATATCGGTTGCCGTGCCGGAGCGTGTGGAGCCGGAAGCGATCGAGGAGTCCCCAACCTGCTTCGTCGTCCACGTGGGGGACGCCGCGAAACTCCGCGCGTTTTCCATCCTCTCGGCCCTGTGGCGTGCGCACCTCGTGGTCACGAACGCCCTCATGGCGGAAACCTTACGGGAGCAGATCGAGCTTGCGCGCGCGGCGGACGCGAAGTATCTCGCCATCATCGGGCAGCGCGAAGCGTTGGATGGAACGGTCATCGTGCGGAATCTCACGACCCAGCTTCAGACCGTCGTTCCGGCGGACCGACTCACCGCGCAGGTAAGCAGGCGTCCGTGACGCCGAAAAGACGCGGCTTTTGATTTTCTTTACCGCGCGTGCTTCAATAGGGCGCATGAGCGTAAACGTATCGGTTGCGAGGCACGGAAGCGAGAATTCCATGAGTCTCATCCGTCGCTTCTCGAAGCGCGTCCAGGGTGCCGGCATCGTCCGGAAGGTCAAGAGCATGCGCTATAGGAGCAGGAACCAGTCCCGGACGAGACGGCGCGCCTCGGCACTGCGGCGGATAGCGAAGCAGACGAAGAACGCAGAGCTCGAGCGCATGGGACTCTTGAAACCACGTCCGACCAAGGGGCCGCGCCGGTAAGGATTACGATCCGTGAGGAAGGGCGCGAACGCCGCGAAGAGAAACACGGCCCTCGGTTCCCGGGGGTCTTTTGCTATCGCGCGCTTGGACCGTGAGCGAAGCCCCCTCATTGCAGGGATACCGCTCATGCGGATGAAGCGGAGGATCCTTGGCGCGCACTACGAGCTCTCGGTCGCCTTCCTCCCTCCGCGAACCATGCGGCGCCTCAATGCCACCTACCGGGACCGCGCGGAATCGACGGATGTCCTTGCGTTCCCGCTCACGCCCGGGATGGGCGAGCTTCTTTTCTCGAGCGCGGACACAAGGCGGCGCGCACCCCTGTTCGGCATGGGCGCTCGCGCATACCTCGGGTACCTCTTTATCCACGGCTGTCTTCATTTGAAAGGGTACGACCACGGCCGTACAATGGAGCGACTGGAAGATTCGTGGTGCCGGGCTTTCCGGATACCGAAACCTGCGCGATGAGCCGCCCCGAAACCTCCACTCATACTCGATGGTCCCGTTAGAGGCCGCGGTCGCGCAGGATATACTTGATAGCGCGATGCATGATCAAGTGTTTTATTATTCGCACATAGCAAGGGAGAGCGGTACGACCGCGACCTGCCTCTAACGGGATGGCTTCCACCCAGATCGCAGTCGGGATCGATGTCGGTACGCACCAGGTGCGGGTGGTCATAGCGCGTGACGGGAAAGACCGCGCATCCGCGTTCCCGAAGATCATCGGTACCGGCTATGCCGAATCAAAAGGCCTTCGACATGGCTACATCGTGAACGGAGCAGACGTCGAACGCTCGATCCGCTCCGCCGTTCTCGAGGCGGAAAGTGTCGCCGGGGTCCGGGTCAAGGGCGCGTTCCTGTCCGTCGGCGGTATCGGCATCGACGAGATGCGCGGACGGGGTGAGACGGTCATCGCGCGGGCGGATGCGGAAGTGACGGGGCTCGACGTCGAGAAGGCTATCGAGGCATCGCGCGCGTCCGTCGAAGGGCGGCTCTTGAACCGTCGTATCCTCCACACCATCCCCCTCTCCTACGCGGTCGACGGTATGGAGGTCCTCGGGCGGCCGCAGGGTATGAAGGGCACCAAACTCTCCGTGGAGACCCTCTTCGTGACGTGCCTCGAGCAGCACGTGGCGGATCTGGTGGAAGCGCTCGAGAACGCGGACATCGTCGTTCAGGACATCATGGCAAGTCCCCTTGCAGGTTCCATCGTCACACTGTCGAGCGCCGAGAAGAAAGCCGGGTGCGTTCTCGCGAACATCGGCTCCGAGACCGTCTCGATCGTGGTCTTCGATAACGGAGCACCCATCTCGGTGAAGGTCTTCCGCATTGGCTCCCTCGACATCACGAAAGACATCGCCTTGGGGCTCCGGATATCCTTGGAAGAGGCGGAGCAGCTGAAGCTCGGTGCCATCACGAACGCGTCGTTCTCGAAGAAGAAATTCGACGACATCCTCTCCGCGCGTTTGACCGACATATTTGAAGTCATCGACGGACACCTGAAAAAGCTCGGGAAGGACCAGCTTCTCCCGGCCGGTATCGTCCTTTCCGGCGGCGGCGCGGGCGTGGGGCCCATCAAGGAGATCGCCGAGTCTTCGCTCAAGCTTCATTCGAAGATTGCGTATCTGAATATCCCGCAGGATGCGAAGTTCAAGGACTCCTCATGGGCGGTCGCGTACGGCCTCACCATCTGGGGCTTGACCGGTGACGGCATCCCTCGGGCGCATGCGACAGAAGCGATCGGCGACTTGGGCCGCTCCATCGCCGGATTTTTCAGACAATTCCTTCCCTAGGAGCCGCGTCACTCCGATACCAATACGCAAAAAAGTCAACTATGGCGCGGCTTTTCGTTTTCAACTACTATAGGTGGAAGAAAATCAAACTGCTTTGATTTTCTTCCGGTCCTAAAAGGAATGGCCGTTGCCGTAGGCAGGCCATAGGTGGACTATCATCATTTAACCGCTAACCGCTCTACCAAACCACACTCATGCCTCAGATCCATTCAGACATCGAGTCCTCGGCGCGGATCCGCGTCATCGGCGTCGGCGGTTCCGGCAAGAACGCCATCAACCACATGGTGAACTCGAAGGTGAAGGGCGTCGATTTCATTGTCGTCAACACCGACGCGCAGGATCTCCAGCAGTCCCTTGGGAAGACTAAGATACACATCGGCAAGAACCTGACGCGGGGCTTAGGAGCGGGTATGGATCCCGCGGTCGGGCGGAGAGCCGCCGAGGAGACGCAGGCGGAGATACAGGATTCGATCCGTTCATCCGACATGATCTTCATCGCGGGCGGCATGGGAGGCGGTACGTGCACGGGCGCGGCGCCCGTCATCGCGAAAATCGCGAAGGAGTCGGGAGCGCTCACAGTCGCCGTCGTCACGAAGCCGTTCTCGTTCGAAGGCCAGCAGCGGATGCGCCTCGCGGAGCAGGGAATGGAGGAGTTGCGGAAAGAGGTCGATGCCTTGATCGTCATTCCGAACGATCGCCTCCTTGCGATCGTGGAGCAATCGACGACCGTGAAGAGCGCCTTCGCCATGTGCGATGAGGTCTTGCGCCAAGCAGTCGAGGGGGTATCAGACCTCATCACGACTCCCGGGAACATCAATCTCGACTTCGCGGACATCAAGGCAATCATGGAAGACGCGGGTTCGGCCCTGATGGGCGTCGGCATCGGCGAAGGCGAGAAGCGCGCCGAGGACGCCGCACGAGCGGCCATAAACTCTCCCCTTCTTGATATCTCCATCAACGGGGCGAAGGGAGTCCTCCTCTCGATCGCGGGCGGGGATGACCTGGGACTCCTGGAGGTTCAGGCGGCTGCTTCCATCGTAACCGACACCATCGACAAGAACGCGAAGGTCATCTTCGGCACGTCAAAGGACGATCGGCTGAAGAAAGGCGAGGTCCGCGTGACCGTTATCGCGACCGGATTTCCGGAAGAACCGGGGACGAGCGGCGGACGCTCTCTCTTCCAGGCAGGCGGGAAAAAGACGCATAAGGATGATGAGGGCGGGAAGATATTCTCGACTATCATGCCTGCCTCCACGCGCGACGAAGAGGCGGTTCCTGCGGCGAAGCGGGAGGAACCTCAGCCGAAGTCCGCGGCGGAAGAAGATGATGAGTGGGGCGTTCCCGCGTTCCTCAGACGCTCGAAGAAAAGCTAGGATTAGATTTTGAGCTTCGTGGTTTCCACCGTATGATGAAGGGGCACGGATTCTGTGCCCTTTTGTTTATTCGTCAGCACACGCTTCGATAGCACTCGAGTAACCCCCTCATGTACGATCTTGTCATCATCGGAGGAGGCCCCGCAGGTGTAGCGGCGGCGGTTTATGCGGCGCGGAAACTCCTGAAGACGGTTCTCATTACCGACATGTTTGGCGGCCAGAGCGTCGTTTCGCCCGAGGTGCAGAACTGGATCGGCATCCCTGCGATATCGGGAGAGAACCTCGCGAAGGCGTTCGAGGCGCACGTCCGCGCATACCAGGGCGACGTTGTTACCATCCTGAAAGGCGACCGCGTGACGGCCGTGTCCAAGAATAACGGCGGCTTCCTGGTCGAAACGAAAGCGAAAAAGACGCTCGAAACGCGGTCGGTTCTGGTCGCCTCGGGCGGTGAGCGAAGAAAGCTCACGGTCCCGGGCGCCGCCGAGTTCGAGCAAAAGGGCCTTACCTACTGCGCGACGTGCGACGGACCGCTTTTCTCCGGCTCCCCTGTCGCGGTAGTGGGCGGCGGGAATGCGGGCTTCGAGACCGCGGCCCAGCTACTCGCCTATACCGAATCGGTGACGCTCCTCCATCGGGGAACGCGCTTCACTGCGGACCCCGTCGCGGTCGAGAAAGCGCTTGCACACCCGAAGATGCGCGGGATCCTCAACGTCGATATCACGAAAGTCATCGGCGACAAGTTCGTGACGGGCATTTCCTACAAGGATAAGAAGACCGGGGCCGAGGAGACGCTCACGGTTTCAGGCGTCTTCGTCGAAGTCGGCATGATGCCCTCGACGGGATTTTTGAACGGACTCGTGGACTTGGACGGCTACAACCGCATCATCGTGGATCCAAGGACCCAGCGGACGTCCCAGCCGGGCATCTGGGCCGCGGGCGACTGCACGGACGGCCTTTTCCACCAGAACAATATCGCCGCAGGAGACGCCGTTGAGGCGCTCGAGGACATCTACCTCACGCTCGCGCGGAGTTGAGAGAAGTATGGAGTCGCGCATCCTTGTTTCGGGCTCTCTCGCCTACGACCGCATCATGAACTTCGGAGGACTTTTCAGCGAGCATTTCATCCCCGGAAAATCGCATGACATCAACGTCAGCTTCGCGCTCGAGGACCTGAGGGAATCGTTCGGCGGGACCGCGGGAAACATCGCCTACTCGCTCGCGCTCCTCGGCATGAAGCCCTTCGTTCTCGCGCGGGTCGGCCATGATTTCGCGCCGTACCGCTCGTGGCTCGCGAACCGCGGCGTCGACACGCACCTCCTCGAGCTCGATGAGGCGCTTCGGACCGCCTTCGCAATGATTATGACGGACCGCAAGGACAATCAGATTACGGCCTTTTATCCGGGGGCGATGGAAAAGCCGTACACCATTCCCGAGCGAGTTCTCGGCGGCGCGGATTTCGCCGTGATAGCGCCAGGCAATCCCGAGGACATGCGGCGCCTGCCGGAGTACTACCGCGCGAACGCCATCCCGTTCATGTATGACCCAGGGCAGCAGATGACGTCGCTCACGCAGGACGACCTCAAGGAAGGGATGCGTGGGGCCAAGATCTTCATCGTGAACGACTACGAGATGGCGATGACAGAGGAAAAAACCGGGCTCGACGAGAAAGGGATTCTGGAGCACGCCGAGATCGTGGTAACCACGCTCGGGGACAAAGGCTCCCGCATCGCGACTAAGGACGCCGTCATCGAAATCCCGCCTGCGAAACCGGAGAACGAGGACGACCCCACGGGCGCGGGCGACGCGTACCGCGCGGGTTTCATCTTCGGGCTCTTGAACGACTGGCCTCTTGCCCAGGCAGGCAGGCTCGGAGGGCTGGTCGCCTGTTACACCATCGAGCTCGCGGGAACCCAGACTCACGCATTCACCCTCGATGACGTACAATCACGGTACCGGGAGAATTTCAAAGAATCCCTCCCGCCCGTAAAAAAATGAGCGCAGGAGAAGACATCGCGGACCCGCGCCTCGCGACGGAAGGGAAAAAACGCGTCGAATGGGCCGAGCGGGACATGCCGGTTCTGCGGCAGGTCCGCGCCGAATTCGAGAAGTCGAAGCCGTTCAACGGCATGCGTTTTTCCGCGTGCCTCCACGTGACGGCGGAAACCGCGAACCTCATGCGGACCCTGAAGGCCGGAGGGGCTGACGTCCTTCTCACGGCCTCGAATCCCCTATCGACCCAGGACGACGTCGCGGCGGCCTTGACGGCGGAGTATGGTATCCCGACATACGCGGTCAGGGGCGAGGACCGGGACACCTTCTTCAGACACTTCGTGGCGGCTATCGCGTGGGAGCCCGTCATCACGATGGACGATGGGGCGGACTTGGTCTCGACCATCCACCAGAAACACGCGGCCCTGATTCCGAAGCTCCTGGGCTCGATGGAAGAGACGACGACGGGTGTCATACGGCTTCGTGCGATGGAGCGCGACGGCGCCTTGAAGATACCGGTCGTC
>CAYHKM010000011.1:0-18826 GCA_964357285.1 uncultured Candidatus Saccharibacteria bacterium | reverse complement strand
CGCCTCGATCGCGTATGCAGAAAGAGACACCGCGTACACGCGCATTTTCATCGACCGCATCAATGCCGAAGAAGCCGATGTTCTCTCGGTCGTCTTCGACCCGTATGGTATCCAGTGCGCTATGGAACTCAAGAAGGACGGTTCAATGAACGAGGAGAAGCTCGTGTTCACCTATGTGCGAGCGTTCGACGCTCTCACGCGCACGCGGTATCCAGATTCCGCTCCGGCGCGCGCTCTTTTTCTTGGCGGATGCAACTACTCCTACCCGCGCTTCTTCCTCCGCGCATTCGCGACGACGGAAGCCGACGTCGTCGAGATAGACCCGGGCATGACCAAGCTCGCCGAGGAGTATTTCGATCTGAACCGCGAGGACTTCCCTTCCCTCTCCATCATCCATGAAGACGCGCGGATATATCTGAACCGCACGCATGAACCGTACGACCTCATCTACGTGGACGTCTATGGCTCGTCGAAGAACATCCCGGTCCATGTGACGACGAAGGGTATGTTTGAGGGACTTTCGCAGAACCTCAGAGAGGACGGCGTTGCGTTCATGAACATCATCAGTTCACCGCAGGGTCCGGGTTCGGCATTCGCGGGCGCGCTCATGAACACGGCGCGAGAAGTCTTTCCCTACGCGACCCTGTACAGCTTCTCGGGTTCCATGACCGAAAGGCAGAATCTTATCGTGGCGCTTTCGAAAAAGCGCGCCTTCGCGTCCCTAGTCATAGACCCTCGGTACGGAAGTATGCGGATTGCCGCGGTAGAGCCCGAAGCAAGCTCGATCACGCTCACCGACAACTACGCACCGGTCGAATATCTCGTAAGTCAGTAGCGGGCGCATGGCGCGGGAGCCCTGTGCTACAATCCCGGCATGCTCCAGACGCAGATACGAGCCGATATAACAGTCGCGATGAAGGCAAAGGACCAACTCCGGCTCGATACGCTCCGGATGCTCGCGGCCGGGTTCGTGAACGAACTCGTTGCGACCAAGCACAAGCCCGATGAAGAACTTCCGGACGAAGACGCGCTCACGGTCGTGAGGCGTGAGGTAAAGAAGCGCAAAGAAGCGGCGGAGGCCTTCAAGGGCGGCGGAAGGGCCGAGCTCGCCGAAAAGGAAGAGGCGGAGCGCATCATCCTTGAGTCATACCTCCCGGCCCAGATGAGCGACGAGGAAGTGAAGAAGGTCGTCGAAGCGAAGAAGGCCGCGCTCGGCGTCACCGACAAGAAAGACGTCGGACGCCTCATGGGCGCCGTCATGCTTGAGCTCAAGGGCAAAGCGGACGGCACCGCGGTCAAGAAAGCGGTTGACGCGGCGTTCGAATAGCTCCGCCCCCTGGCGCGGTCAGTCGTTTTCCTCACGCTCGAGTCACGGTATTCTCATGAAACAAAAGCGGAACGTAACCATCGCCGCCATCCAGACGAAAGTCGGAAGCGACATGGCCGCGAATCTCGAAAGGGCCGTGCGGATGGTGCGCCGCGCCGCGAAAAGGGGCGCGCGAATAGTCTGCCTTCCGGAGCTGTTCCGTACCGTCTACTTCCCCCAGTACCGGAGAGTGAGCCGCGCGCGCTATGCCGAGACCATCCCCGGTGAGGCCACGGACGCGTTCGCGCGGCTCGCGAAGGAACTCGGCATCGTGGTCATCGTGCCCGTCTATGAGCGGACGAAGGGCGGCGACTACTACAACTCCGCCGTAGTGATAGACGAGCGGGGCCGACGTATGCCGACATACCGAAAAACGCACATTCCCCACGACCCCCTGTTTTACGAGAAAAATTACTTCCGGGAAGGCCGCGGCGATTACCGCGTCTACCGCACGAAGTTCGGAACCTTCGCCGTTCTCATCTGCTACGACCAGTGGTTCCCCGAGGCGGCGCGCATGGCCGCCTTGGCGGGCGCCGACATCATCTTCTATCCGACCGCTATCGGATACATCGTGGGCGAACGTTCAGAGGATGGCGACTGGCATGATGCGTGGGAGACCGTGATGCGCGGTCACGCGATAGCGAACAATGTCCCTGTCATTGCGGCGAACCGCGTGGGACGCGAAGACCGCTTACGATTCTGGGGCCGCTCCTTCGCCTGCGATGCGTTCGGGAAAGTCATCGCGCATGCCAGCGGCTCGCGGGAGGAGGTTTTGACGGCGACTCTCGACCTCTCACATGGGAAGCGGGTGCGCGCAGGGTGGCGGTTCTTTCACAACCGGAGGCCCGACACCTACCGGCTATGAGCGCCACGAAAACCCCGAAACAAGAGGGCTTCAGGATGCCTGCGGAGTGGGAGCCGCACTCAAGCGTCTGGCTCTCGTGGCCATATGACCCGGATTCGTTTCCACACCTCGAGGAAGCCGAAGGCGTGTTCGCCGATTTCGTGAAGGAGATTGCCGGGTCAGAAACGGTCGAGCTCCAGATTCGTGACCGCGCGATGCAGGAGCGCTCTGAAGCGCTCCTGCGGGAGCGCGGAGCCGATTTTGCAGGCATACGCTTCCACGAGGCCGATTACGCTGACATATGGTTCCGCGATTACGGCCCAACCTTCGTGGTGAACCGAAAGACAAAAATGTTGGCGATGACGAAGTGGACCTTTAACGCGTGGGGCGGAAAATACGCGGAGCTTTTGAAGGACGACAATATCCCGCACACGATGAACGCGCGAATGGGCCTCCCCGTGTTCGAGCCGGGCATCGTGCTCGAGGGCGGCTCGATAGACGTCAATGGTCAGGGAACGGTCATGACGACAGAGCAGTGCCTCTTGAACAGGAACCGGAATCCGCACCTTACAAAAAAAGAGATAGAAGAATATCTCAACAACTATCTCGGCTGTTCGAACGTCCTGTGGCTCATGGATGGCATCGTGGGTGATGACACCGACGGACACATAGACGACATCGCGCGCTTCGCGGACGCGCGGACCATCCTCTACGCATTCGAAGACAACGCACGCGATCAAAATTACGCGCGCTTGATGAAAAATTTTGAGATACTCGAAGATGCGGTGAGTGAGGGCGGCGAGCCGTTCACCTTAGTCCCCATGCCGATGCCCTCGGCGGTCACGACAGAAGACGGAAAACGGCTTCCCGCGAGCTATCTGAATTTCTATATCGGAAACACCAAGGTCATCATTCCTCTTTTCGGGGTCCCTCAAGACGACGAAGCGCTTTCAATAATCAAAGCCGCGTTTCCCGGAAGAGAAGCGGTCGGCATACCCGCGACCCCCATCGTTTACGGGCTTGGAACGTTCCACTGTATGAGCCAGCAGCAGCCCGTGCCTTGAGAAGTGCTATTGATTAAGGACGTACGCAAAAATAAGAGGAGCGACGATGGTCGCGTCGGACTCAATGACGAAGCGCGGCGTATCGACGGAAAGCTTGCCCCAGGTTATCTTCTCGTTCGGCACCGCGCCCGAGTATGAGCCGTACGAGGTCGTCGAGTCGGATATCTGGCAAAAGTAGCCCCACAGCTTGCATTCGGCCTTGAGGTCCTGCTGTATCAAAGGAACGACGCATATCGGAAAATCGCCCGCGATGCCGCCTCCGATCTGAAAGAATCCGACCGAGGTCGTCTTATTCACATCGACATACCAGTCTACGAGAGATGACATCGCCTGGATGCCAAGCTTGACGATGCCGATGTTTTTGATGTCTTCGTTATAGTGGTTCGCACCACGGCCTTTCGAGAGGGCGACGAAGATGTTCCCCAGAGTCGAGTCCTCCCAGCCTGGGGTCCAGATGGGCAGATTCTTTTCGGCCGCGGCGACCATCCACGAGTCTTTCGGGTCTATCTGGTAGAACTTCTCGAGCATGCCGTCCCGTATCATCCGATACATGTATTCGTACGGAAAGTAGCTCTCGTTCTTTTTGTCCGCCTCTTTCCACAGCTTGATGATCTGCCGTTCGATGCGCCGCATCGCTTCCTCCTCGGGGATGGTCGTATCCGTAACGCGATTCAAACCCCGCTTCATGAGCGCGACTTCATCTTCCGGCGACAGCTGCCGGTAATGCGGAACGCGAACGTAGTGGTCGTGGGCGACCAGATTGAAGATGTCTTCCTCGAGGTTCGCTCCCGTGCAGGTGATGGCGTGTATCTTATCCTCCCGTATCATCTCAGCCAAGGAGATGCCCAGCTCCGCCGTCGACATGGCGCCAGCAAGGGTCACCATCATCTTCCCTCCTCCACCGAGATGCTCCTCGTACGCGACGGCCGCATCCTTGATGACGGCGGCATTGAAGTGGAGGTAATTTCGGTCGATAAATGCTCGTATCGGACCCACGTCCTTCTTCGCGGGCTTCTGTGCGCTTTTCTCAGCCATGAAGTGCATCATAGTACAGGACGCAGAGAACGTCTAAGGAAAGGTTCTCGCGTGTGAATATTCGACACGCGAACATTTTTAAGAATTTCCTTTTTCACTGAGAGCGAGGCCCGCATTGTGCGGAGACTCTCGGAGTCGCGGCGGCTTGGTTCATTTGTTTTTATCTTATCCCTTAGAGCGAGGCCGGCATTGTGCGGAAACTGTCGCAGGAGACAAAGCTTGGTATCTCTGATTTTGTCGACGAGACGTAGATGCGGCGCGCCGCTGGAGCGCGCCGACATCGGTTCCGCAGAATGCCGACCGAGCGGCTTTTCACCAACCGAACATCTTCCCTATCTCCTCGGGCTGTTCGCGCTTCCGCACCACCTTTATCTCGCCGTTCACGGCTACCAGTTTCGCCGGACTCGAGAGTAAACAGTGGTGGGACGCCAAGGCGTCCTGGTACGCGCCGGTGTCGAGGATGGCGATGTAGAGCTCGCCCGCGTACTCAAGGGTCGGCATGAGGATGTACTCGCCGCCCGCGGTGTACTTGTCATCGCTGTCGCAGGAGGAGCCCGCGAGCCAGACCTTCTTGAACTTCTTCGCGTGGAGCCCGTTCACGGGAACGACGTGCCATTTGTGGTGTATCGCCCACGTATCAAGAAGGTCGTTCATGAAACTGCCGTCTATGACGTACCAGACCTTGTCGCTCTTGGTCTCGATGGTCTTCTCGGCGAGGATTTTGTAGAGCGTTATCTGCGCGGGCGCGGTGACATACTGGCCCCATTCGGCAATGAGGTTTGGGTGCTTGACGCCGAGCTTGTCGCAGTGCGTCTTCGCGGTCTTCACGAGGCGCTGGATGAGCGATTTTCCCGTGTACGTGGGCTTCTTTTCGTACGGGACCGTGGCTCCGCCGCCGATGTCGATGGTGTCCAAGCTCGGGTTCTTCTCCTTGAGCTTCTGGTATACCTCGATAGCGCGCTTCAGCGCCTTCACAAAGCCGTCGGGCGAACCGATCTGGCTCGAGATGTGGTAGTGGAGGATGGCGAGGTTCCGTATCTTCCCGATCTTCAGGAGCTCACTTTCCGTGAACCCGAACCGGTTGAACTTCTTGTCCCAGTGGCTCTTTATCTTCACGTTGAGGTTCACGCGGATGCCGACGGGCCCGTTGAATTTCTTCATGCGCTCGAGCTCAACATAGTCCTCGATGATGGGGATGACGTAGAGGCCCTTTCCGCGGAGCTCCTCGATGAGCTCCATGTAGCGCGGGGTCTTGGGGCCGTTGCAGATGACCCGCATCTTGGTGTTGAAGCGGTCCTGCTCGAGCATCCGCTTCACGAGGAAGAGCTCGTTCGCGGATGCGACATCGAGGTTCGCCCCTTCCGCGACCGCGGGGAGGACGAACTCGCGGTTCTGGTTCACCTTCATCGGATAGTGGTAGTGGAAGCGGCCCTTGTAGCCGTTTATCTTCATGTAGGCGTTGAAGGTGTCGATGAGGTCGCGGACGCGGGTCTCGATGACCGTGGGAAACACTATCTCGGTCGAAGTGCCGTACTTCTTCACGATGTCGGCGATGTTGTACTGGTAGTTCCCTTCGCGCACGATAAGCTCGCCGTCGGCGTTGATGTCGTACGCCCCGGTATTGAAGTCATCGATGCCGAGCTTCCAGAATTTCTTGAAACCGTTCTTGCCACGACGCCTGCTGTGGCGCTTCTTGCTCCGTTTTTTCTTCATGGAAATGCGATAACGCGTTTACTATACAGGCATCTCACCTGTTGTAAAGAGATTTTCCGAAGTTTTCCGGGATCGTGGAGAATGCGTCAGATGCGTTCGCAGATCGCGTCGATCCAGATCGCGAAGCGCTCTTCTCGCTTCTCGAGGATGTCTTCGCGCAAGTGCTTCCGCGGATGGTCCTCTGGCGTGTACTCGTAGTGACCGCGCACTTCCCCGTCGATGAATATGCGGACGTGGTACTGGCGGTCGGAATGTTCCTCGCAGAGCCGCCGCATCGAGAGAAGTTGGCCGGGGTCTTGAAAAGCGGCGCGGTTGTTCGAAAAGCCCTGCTCCCTGAGATGGGCTTTTGCGGCTTCCGTCGTGACATCCTGCTTCAGGCGACCGAGGAGGAACCGTTGCCTCTTGTGTGGCCCTTCGACGACCGGAGGCCCTTTATTAATGCCCGCCGCCATCACGAGCCATTGCCCCAGCGGGAAAAAGGGGCGTATGAAGACCTTGAAGAGGAGCTGGTTGGGTGTCCGGATGTTCTTCATCGTGGTCGTAAACCAGGTCGTCCGTTCATTCCCGAGCTAACGCTCGGAGCACTTCGCGGCCGACCACCTTGGTGTTTTTCTGGATAGGGCGTGCCCACCGGGCACACTTTTTAATTGACGCCGATTCATCCGCGCCCCTTTGTGGCGCGGCCTTCTCGACGTCCACCAGTAAAGGACCAATAGTCGCGTCAACGCGGCGTTTCGTCAAGGGCGGCGTCATGGGTTTATTTTCCGTCATCGATGTAGAGCTCGTAGTACGAGAGGACAAGGAAGCTTCCGAGGACTATCCACAGGACGAACTCCTCGACGGGAACCCCGGTGTGCCCCGGCAGGGGCACGAGGCCGAAGTACTGCCCGGGAAAATACCATTGATTCAGAGCGAGCGCGGTCGCCTCGTACGCGACATGGAGCGGGATGAAGAAGAGGCCGGGAAGCGCGAGCTTCCATACGATGCGAGGATTCCGCGCGACGAGGACGACCGCGGGAACGAGCGTCAGGAGCGCGAGGACGGCGTAGGCGTGCGACCACGTGAGGAACGAGGGGCTCCAGAACGTGAACGCGATGATGGCGGTTGTGATGACGCCCGCGGGAGCGACAGCCCAGAGGACGCGGCGGGAGATGCCGGACGCTGTGTCGCGCTCGACGAAGTGCTCGTAGAAAAGGACGATGAAGAGTATCCAGAGCGCGACCCACAGCCACTCGACGCCGTTCACTCCGAGGAACCATCCCCACGAAAGACTCTCCGGAGGCCACGCCCAAATACGGTTCCAGTCGGCGAGGTATGCGAAGAGGTAGCCGTACCAGACGCCGAACACGAGCCCCATCGCGATGATGCGGGGCCATTGCGAGCGCCGCCGGAGGCGGAACGCAAGATATGCGGTCGGGATGGCGAGAAAGAGGACGGTTGAGGGCAGAAACGTCAAAGAGAAAAGGAGCGAGAGAGCGCTCGCAAGCGCCTCCAAGGCGATAAGGACGACGAGGTCAAATTTCTTCCCCTCGGGCATCGGATACATTCTACCCTCTCAAACCTGCAAAAAACTTTCGGTGAGTTTATATAAAAAACGTACATCCCGGCCTAAAGGCCAGGAGTCAAGTTCCACTGATATCATATATGATATCAGTGGGGAAAGGATTAAATCACAACCTCCGAGCATATAGCTCTTGACAGATACTGTACTAATTTTTAGTAGAAATCGACTAGTGCGTCGTTTTGTAGCGTTTCTGCATCTCGCGCATGGAGTCCTTGATGATGGCCGTGAGCGTCGACGCGTCTACGTCCGAAAGCTTATTGATGTAGATGCACGAGCCCCCGCTTATCTTGTGGCGCCCGAGCTTCTTCAAGAGCGAGACATACTTCTTGAATCCCGGCATGACGTATACGGTGAGGTTCGCCTCCCGGGGCGAAAAGCCTGCCAAAGGCCAATCCCCTTCCTGCGCGGAGCGCTCGGACTTGTAGTGGTAGGAGCCGAAACCGATGATGCTTGTCCCCCACATGGCGGGCTTCATCCCGGTCGCCTTTTTGAAGATGACGAGGAGCTTCTTCGCGTCCGCGCGCTTCCGCTCGTCCCCCACTGCGTCGAGGAAAGCGCTGACGCTCGCGGTGGTCTTTTGAGTTTTGAGGGAGGACATAGCAGGATTATAGCGGGTCGTTAGGTGGGCCTAACGATACAGAACTCAAAACCCATAATTCATCTACAGGAACTGAGCGCTGTAGCGGGAAAGTTCGCTTCTCTCGAAAAACAGAGATTGGTGCATCACCCAGAAATCAGGGAAATACTCCCCCAATGGGAATGAAACCCTCCCTAGAGAGACTTCTTTTTCTTCTCCAGCCCTTCGAGCATTTTTACTACCGTTTGCTTACCGACATGAAGATTTTTTGCGATTTCATCCATGGTGTGCCCATCTTTGAACATTGAATATGCCAGCTGCTTTCCGAAAAGCTCAATGAGAGTATCGATTTTTTTCTCTAAGTTGCTCATATTTTGATAATAACTTTACCTACGAAGACAGGCCAATCTCAGACATTATCTTGAGTATGAGATCGAATATTTCTTGCACATTCGCACCATCAATCTCTGCCTTGGAGGCAATGTGGAACAAAGAATGTGCTTTGTCGTTCGCATCTTTCCTGAAGGGTGTCGCTTTCTGGTTCAATCGTTCAATTGCACTTTTGGCTGTGGCTGAGAAATCCGTTCGTTTCTTGAAAAGGTTATCGAGTACAACGCTGAAATCCAAGAACCGATGACTCTTTGTGCCTTCGTATAGAGATCGATCTTTGCTCGCGGGAAATTGCTTCTTCAGGATCTCAATTACCAGATTCTCCATTACCTTTCGAGAAAGAATAAAGGTGGCTGTATAGCAACGTGCTGCATAGGTGCCATTTATCTCTTGAATATGTCGCTCTACAAATCGATCTGTAGTGGGAAAGAGAACTATCGGTTTGCTTGTTGGCGGTTTGCTTGTGCTCGGCACTCTTTTCCCACTTTTAGCGGGTGTGGATGGAATGCTGGAAATATGAACTGCTGGCAGGGATTTTCTATCCTCCTCCGCTAGATACCCCATGATTGATTTTCCGTGTCTTTGAGCAAGCATTTGAGCCGCTGCGGCAGGCGTCGCGTGCGGGTACGTTCTTTTCAACTCTGCAAGCCGCACCGAAAGAGAGCTCGGCTTCATTTTGAGCGTTCTCGCCAAATGGTCACGAATTTCTTTCTTTAGAACTTTTTTCATATCGTTTCAGTGTCTTGTCCACAGACTTCTTGATAGCAGTGATGTCCTTCATGGCTACGCCAAGCATCTTGCGCTTGTCGTGACCTCCCATCTTTACGCGTGATGCCTGCAGAATGAAAATTGCTTGCGCGGCGCGCAGCAATTTCTCTTCGGAGCTCAACATGCTCCTTTTACTTTTTGCCATGGTTTTCCTTGTTGGTTTTGATACCTTTCACAAGACCGTTTACCTTGCCTACTGACATATGCAAGCTGGCTGCAATATCTGGCTGGGTCGCACCTCCTCTGTACATCTGGACGGCAATAAGGTGTTCCAAAAGCGCAGACACCTTTTCGAGTCTTCCTTCTAGGGGGTGAGGAGGTTGTTTATTTTTCATATCTTCTTAGCTTTGGATTTGCGGGCGTGGTGCAAAGCTACACTCACGGTATTCGGGCTCGTTTCCAGCAACTCAGCGATGCGCTTTGGGGAGAATCCAACGCTATCCATCTCCTGTATCACAGCTGACTGCACTTCTCCACGCTTCACCAGAATCGCCAGAAGCATAACTGTTTCTCGAAGGTATTGTTCAGTATTTGGTATGATCATACAAATCTCAGTACTTATTTCTCTTACACGGGAATTGTACGCCTTTCATTCGTGATTACAAGGCCACAAAGCGCAGAAAGCACGTTGTGCGATATTTATACGATGCTGTCAAATCATTTGGATACTGGTCACATGTATCTGTGGCTCTAAATCAGGACATATTCGGTTCTCTTGGTATCGTTCTCCTGTCGACTGTTTCCGTTCCTTAGTGTACTTACTGACTAAGTCCGGATTTCGATGATTTCCTGAGGGAAATGGGGTCAGGGGGAAATGGGGTCAGTCCCCATTTCCAAGTGGTGTCACTACGTGCCTACAAGTTTCTCCTCACCCATGTTCGTCGAACTCGCAGGCCGACGCTTCGTCGTGCCGTCGGGTACACCCCTCGCAGTTTCTCGAAACGAGAAACATCGCTGCGGTCGTCACGTGGTCACAAATATTTCCTCGCCGTCGCTCGGAAATTTCGCGACCCCGGCTCGCGGCCTCACGAAACGTTCGGCACCGCTGCGCCTGTCACAAGTGCACGAAAACGCAAAGCAGTTTGCGTTTTCGGCCTTGTGACCCCACCGGGAATCGAACCCGGATTTGGTCCTTGAGAGGGACCTGTCCTAACCGTTAGACGATAGGGCCTTGCCCGTAGAAACCGGGAACGGCCGAGGGCCGTGAAGCGTTTTATACCACAAAAACTATCTCGTGAGCCATTCGGTATCCTGCCGCGTGAGCACCTTCGACGCGGTCTCCGCGCGGGCCATGAGGGATTTGGTCACGCGCTCCATCCGCATGGACTGCGACCCTTTGATGAGGATGACGTCGCCCGGCTGGACCATCGAAACGAGGTATGCGGAGGCGTCGGCGCCCCGGTCGCATTCATGGATGGCGTCCGCTGGCATCCCTGCTTCCCGGGCGCCTTCGGCGATGCCCCGCCCGCGGACACCCACAGTCACGAGAAGGTCCGCGGACTTCGAGGCGATGGCCCCGACGCGCTTGTGCTCGGCGACCGAGTATGTGCCGAGCTCGAGCATATCCGCGAGCACGGCGATCTTACGGCCACGCCGGGGGATGTTGACCAAGGTTCCCAAAGCTTCTTCCGTCGCGACCGGAGAAGCGTTATACGAGTCGTCTATGAGAACGGACCCGCCCAAACCCGGGATGAGGCGCATGCGCCCGGGCGGCGATTCGTAGTCGGAGACCGCTTTCGCCGCTTCCGCAACGCTCACCCCAAGGCCCACCGCGACCGCTATCCCGGCGAGGGCGGCGTAGGCGTGGGTCTTCCCCACGACGCCGGGGAGGATAACGTGGGCTTTCGAGCCCATGTGCGCGACATCAAACGCGATGCCGGTCGGCATATGACTCGCCGACGAGGAACGAAGTGCGCTCGCGCGGACGTCCGCGTCCGCTTCAAATCCGTACGAGATGCGCGTGACACCCTGCTTCGGCATGATCCCGCGGGCGCGCGGATCGTCCGCGTTCACAACCAGAGCCCCGCCCGCGCGGAGCCACCACACGGGCGCGAGTTCCTCCTCGACGACGCCCGCGGGTGACGCGTAAAACTCGACATGGACCGGGACATCAGGGAACCGGGTCGCGACGACGACATCAGGCGTGAGCCACGACAAGGAACTCGAGATGTCGCCTGGCCGATCCGCCCCGACCTCGAGGATAAGCCACTCCGGATACGGCGCGCGGAGGACGATGAGGAGCGCGCCATCGATGAGGTTCCGGATCCAGCGAACGGGGTTCGACCACCCGTTCGGGACGCCAAGGACCGTCAAGGGGACGCCGATGTCGCTGTTGAAGCTCTTCTCGCTCCTCCTAACGAAGAAGCCCTTCGAGAGCGCGGCGTAGATGGCATCCTTGGTCGAGGTCTTCCCCACCGACCCCGTGACGACGATGAGCTTGGGGCGGTACTTCGCAAGAACCGCCTTCGCCTCGGCGGTCACGAGGTACACGATGAAGCGGCGGATGAACTCTTTCATCCCGTTAGAGGTAGGACGCCGGAGGCGTCCGTACGTTATTAGAACGCGATAAACATTCGTTCTGCGGTGCTTTCACCTTGGTTTGGCGGGTGCCCATAACAATGTAACCTCTAACGGGATTCATGGATGTGTCGCGCGTCAGCGGAGCGGAGAGACCCGATCGGGCGGAATGTCGTAGTAGGTCGTCAGGAACCGGACGGTTTCCATGAACGGATCCGTCCACGTTTCCGATGCGTATTTCGCTCCTTTCGGTTCCATCGCGAAGAAGAAGACTATGAACTTGGGTTCGTACGCGGGGAAGTAACCGAAGAACGAGTGCAGGTATCGGTCATCATAATAGCCGCCGCCGCCGGGCTTCGCAATCTGGGCCGTCCCGGTTTTTGCGGCGACCGAGTACTCCGGTATTTTCACGGTCCCGCCTTTGAGCGCCTCATCGACGACGGCAACCAGCATACGGGTCACGACCTCGGCGGTCTCCGGCGAGACCGCCTGCCGGGGCGGGCTCCACCCCACCTCGCGCGTGAGCCCCCCGCCGTAATCGAGCTTCACTCCCACGCGGGGCGATGGGACTTGCCCCCCGTTCGCCAAGGTCGCGAGCGCCCGCGTCATCGCGACCGGCGTTATCGCGATACCCTGCCCGAATCCGGCGTTCACATACTCCACCATCCGGGGGCTCTGGAAGTTCGATACCAAAGGCGACGCTTCGCTCGGGAGGTCGATCCCGGTCTCTTCGGTCAAGCCGTATTTCTGAAAATATTCCTTCAGGACTCCGGTGCCCATCCTCTGAACAATAAAGGCGATGCCGACGTTCAAGGACTGACTCAAGACTTCCTGCATCGGCACGACCCCGCGCGCTTTGCCGTCGAAGTTCGATATTTTCTTTCCATCTATGACGATGGAGCCCTTGTCGTCATAGATGGTCAAAGGCGTCACGGCTCCCGTTTCAATGGCAGCCGCCATCGTCAAGGGCTTCATGGTCGAGCCGAACTCGTACAGGTTCTCGGTCAAGGGGTTCGAGTAACTTTCAACCCCTGCGTTCTTGAAATCATTGAGGTCGTAGGTCGGGCGCGCCGCCATCGCTATCACGGCGCCGGTCTTCGGGTCCATCACGATGCCGCCGGAGGTCCGCGGATGCCACGCTTCGCCGTACCGTCGGAGGATCTCCTCGAGCTGATACTGGACCGACGGCTCGATGGAAGTCACAAGGTCCGCACCGGGTTCTATCTTTCCGGACGAAAAGCGCGAGCGGATGTTCGTGAAAAGATCGGCGAAGAAGTTCACGTAGAGGCCGCCGGTTTTCGTGAGAGCTTCGTTGTAGAAGCGCTCGAGGCCGTACTGTCCCGTGAGTGTTACGCCGTCGCCGCCGTAGCCGAGGAACCCTACCGCGTGCGCCGCAAGCTCGTCTCCCGGGTAGTAGCGCCACGATTCGCGGAGAACCTGAACCCCGTCGAGTTCAAGCTCGGCGATAGCGCGACCGGCCTCGTCGGGAACCTGGCGGCGCACTTCTTCGTACACATCGTCCTCTTTCGAGGCTTTCTCGATGAAGGAGGAGTGGGTGAGGTCGGGGATGAGCTCCGCAATGGCTGTATATGCCTTTTCCGGGTCCGTCACCTCATCAGGATTCAGGGCGATGGTGTACCCCGACGCCAAGGTCGCCGCGGCGATGCGCTTCCCGTTCCGTTCGATGAAATAGATGGTGCCGCGGTCTATCTGGTTCGAGACCTGCTTCACGTACTGCGCTTCCGCTTCCGCGCGATAGTCCTGCCCGCGGATGATCTGGACGAAGTATAGCCGCGCGAAAAAAACGACCGCAAGGAGCACGAAGAAGAGCGCGATCATGCGGATGCGGAAAACGAAGCGCGAGCGCATGAAGAAGATTGTATACCCTGGGCGGGGTCCTCGGTCGACCGGGCGGGTGCCTAGCGGGAGTCGTTCAAGGTCACGAGCGAGGCGCGTTCCACATAGACCGATTTCGTGATGGAGATGAAGCCATGGTCGCGCGCGTATGCCTCCGTGATGCCCTGCGAGCTGGTGAGGTAACGCGCCTCGAGCTTCGCGACGTCCGCCGAGAGGAGGGCGCCTTGCTGCTCCAGCTTTCCGCGCGAGGCGACATGCGCGACGGACGCCATGACCGAATACATGTAAAGGATCGCCGAGAGGGCGAAGATGGTGACAGAGAGCGCGAGGAGGAGCCGCTCCCCCGTCGTGCCATGCGCGAGAATGCCCCCCGTTCCCCGAGCGCTGAACGGCAGACGCTCCTGATCGCGCGAAACGAGGATATGTTTACGACGCGTCATGGTTCTTTTCGAATATACGGAGCTTCGCGGAGCGCGCCCGCGGGTTCGCGGTACGCTCCTCTGCGCTCGGCGTCATGGGTTTCTTGGTGATACGCTCGCCCACGCCTTGGTCCTCTGCAGAGCGGAACGCGCGCTTCACGATGCGATCCTCGAGCGAATGGAACGAGATAGCGGCGACGCGCCCGCCTTTTGCCACGAGCGCTATCGCGGCTTCGAGCGCCTCTGTGAGCGCGCCGAGCTCGTCATTCACTGCGATGCGGAGGGCCTGGAACGTGCGCGTCGCCGGGTGAAGGCGGCCATAACGGTACGGCGCCGGGACCGAGGCGGCGATGACGTCGGCAAGTTCCCGCGCGCTCCGGATGGGCCTCCTCCTCCGCGCCTCGACGATGCCTTTCGCGATGCGCCTCGCGAAACGCTCTTCCCCGTATTCGCGTATGAGGCGCGCGATCTCTTCTTCATCCCAACCCGCGATAATGTCCTTTGCCGTCAGCTGCCCGGGTTCCGGCTGGGTTTCGAGCGTCATGAGCAAGGGTTCGTCCGCGGTGAACGAGAGGCCGCGGCCTGAGGCGAGCTGGCCCGCGTGCCACCCGAGATCGAAGAGGACGCCTGCGACGTCCGCGAGGTCGGCTTCCTCCGCGAAGCGCTTCAGGTTCCTGAAATTCCCGCGCACGAAAATGATCTTCGCTTTGGCGTCCTTGAGGCGCTCGCGCGTTTTCGTGAGCGATTCCTGGTCCGCGTCGATGACCATCAAGGTTCCTCGCGGCCCGACCGCACTCGCCATCATCTCCGCGTGGCCGCCTAAGCCCGCGGTCGCGTCGATCGCCGTGCCAGCCTTCTTGAGCCCCAGCCCCCCGACCGCTTCTTCACGCATCACCGAGGTATGCGATATCCTTTCTTCTTTTTTCTCCGTACGCTTTTTCATATGATGCCGGCCTCGCCGAGCTTCCCCGCTAGGGCGTCACCTTGGGATTCGATGTGCTCTTTGTACGACTTCCATGTGTGCTCGTTCCAGATCTCGACGCGCTCTCCCACGCCTGCCACGATGACGGTATCAGCGAGCTCGGCGAATTCCTTGAGATACTCGGGTATGAGGATGCGGCCCGCCGTATCGACGTCGGCCTCGACGGCGCCGGAGAGCATGAACCGGTTGAAGCCGCGCGTGTCGGACGAGCCGATGGAGAGCTGGGAGAATTTCTCGACCAAACGTTTCCACGACGCGTGCGAAAGGAGAAAAAGACAGCGATCGAGGCCGCGCGTGACGATGACCGACTTCCCGAGTTCTTTCCTGAATTTTGCAGGGAGAGAAAGCCGTTTTTTCGGGTCCAGCGTGTGTCGGTACTCTCCTATAAGCATACCGGACCACTATATTCCACTTCATCCCACTTTATGGGAACTTATCCACATTAAGCCAAAAGTGTCACCGGACCGGGGTCCACGTGCAGCCCGTCTGGCCACAATACGTCGCTTGGTTCGAACACCCTTTCGGATTCGCACATCCGCAGGAAGAGCAAACGCACTGACAGCGACTGCAGAGCCGTCCGCCCGCAAGAAGGTAGCGGAAATCAAGATTTCGGTGATGGTGTGAGTGTTCGCGGGATTCGATGGCCATGGGATGTTTATGAAAAAAATAAAAAAGCCCCCGAAGGGGGGCTTTGTTCTTTCGCTTTCCGTTCAGTGTCTTACGGCGCGCACGAAAGCTTCCCCTTCAAAAAGGAATCCTTCGAGGTCTTCTTCGTAACGCGTATATCTCGGCTCACACTGGATACGGTACAGGGGCGTGCGCCGCGCGTCAACCCCTTACCACTTTTCTCTCAAGAAAAGTGGTAAGGGGTCAAGCGAAAATTTCCGCGAAAGGTCCAAAACATAGCATATTTTCCTTGTTTACATCCAGTATCGTGCGATGTACCTTGGGGGTGCCATGGCAAACGGTGAACTAGGTGAAGGTATTGACCGTCCAGATCACTCGATAACGGCAAGTGCAAAGGGCGGTTGGTGGAGGCGTTTTGCGTGGCCACACCGAAGAAAAAAGGGACAGCACCAAGGTTGGTGGCGCCGGTAGCTGGGAAATTGCGCTGTCCGTAATTTGTCAGGAACTTACCTCTTCGAGACGTTTAAGCACGAAACTCCTGTCTAGGACCGACAAGAACCATCCGGCTTTCGGTCCATGGTCCTTCCCGAGGAACGCGAGGTAGATGGCGCTGAAGAGCTCCTTCGGCGGGAGGTCGAGCTTCCCGCGGATGTCGTGGAGCGCGGTATGAAGTTCTTGTCCGTCGAGCGCGGGACGCGATTCGACGAACGAGAGGATTTCCTTCAAAGCTTCCTTCTGCTTCGGCGAGAGCGAGCGCGCCTTCTCCGGAAGCGTTTCCTGAAGCACGAACTTGTATTCATCCCCTGCGGAGCCGTCGAGCCACCGCTTCGCGTACGTAGCCCGGA
The DNA here is from genome assembly GCA_964357285.1 of uncultured Candidatus Saccharibacteria bacterium. GTDB lineage: Bacteria > Patescibacteriota > Minisyncoccia > Phycocordibacterales > Phycocordibacteraceae > Phycocordibacter. The sequence continues at coordinate 2,258 of CAYHKM010000011.1, read as the reverse complement.
GCGCGAGTTCGTCTTGGTCCTCGGGCGTTAAAGGCGAGCCCTTCATGCGCGCGATTTCCGCGGAAAGAGAAAGGTGCGGCATCTGGACAAGGAAGGCCACTTCTCTGAAGCGCGGAAGGTACCGTGCGCGGAGCGCGGAGCGCTCTAGGGGCAGGTGGACGTATAGGAAGAGGCGTGTCTCGTCGTCCGCGGCGCCGGAGAAGTATTTCCCCGCCAAACGGTCGTAGGTGTCCCACAGGACCGGGATGGTATCGCCCACGGCGTCGAAGTTTATCTGCTGGTTGATGTCCTTGCCGAGCAAGGCGAGACGGAATATCCGGGGCGGCAGAAGGTCGACCACTTCGCGGGCCGAGGACCCCTGCCCCTTCGACGAGGACATCTTCTTGCCGGCCACGAGGAAAAATTCGTTCGGCACTCCGAACGGCTCCTCGTACCCGAAGACCTCTACGGAGATCCTGCGGGCGACGTCCCGCGCGCCGCCCTTCGAGTAATGGTCCTTGCCGCCTCCCTCGACGTCGACGCCGTACACGGGCCACTTCGCCGCCCACTCGACCTTCCACGGCAGTTTCGCGTTCCCATCAAATGGAGACACTTCGGCCTTGTGCCCGCATCCCTCGGCCCACTCGACCGCAGTCGGGTAGCACGCATATGAGACTTTCTCCCCGTCAAACGAGGTGACCTTCGTCGTGCCAACCTTTCCGCAGTTCTCGCACACGACGTGGAGCGGAAGCCAATCGTCCGGTTTTTTCGCGCCAGACACTTCGAGGTAGATCTTCCGTACCAGCGCCGCTTTCTCAAGAGCGGTCCGGATGACGCCGTTCATCTTCCCAGAGAGGTAGTATTCGCTCGCGCGCGTGAAGCGCGGCGTGAACCCAGCATCGTGTATGGCGCCGATGTAATCGTTCGCGAAATATTCAGCAAAATTCGGCGCCGCCGAGGGGTCGGGCGATGGGATGCGGTAGAGGGGCTTCCCCATCTCCTTTTTATAGACCGTGGCGTCGAGGTAGACCGGGAGCCCGTCCATCGGGTCGAAGTCGTTTATCTCATAGACGAACTCGTTCCGTATGCCGGCCTCATTCAGGCGCTCGCTCAAAACGGCATGGAGCGCCAAGGCCCGCATGGAACCGACATGCACTCGCCCGGAGGCCGTCTTCTCGTCGCGGATAAGCAAGCGCTCGTTCGCGGCAATCTTTCCGCCGAGGGCCTTCTCGGCCTCGCTGAATACGCGGTCAAGCCAGAACATCGCTCTACTATAACGCACAACGCGCAGCGCGTAACGCCGGTCTTTTTCTTTGGGTCGGCGCTACGCGCTTTACGTTATACGATGCTATGCAATTTCGATGACGGTATATTCCTGACGCCCTGAAGGCGTCGCAAAGTTGAACGTGTCCCCTTTCTTCTTGCCCATCATGGCTTCACCCAAGGGCGACAGGTGGGATATCTTCTTCTCGCGCATGTCTGCCTCCTCGCTCCCGACGATGGTGTAGGCGTGTTCGACCGGATCCCCTTTCTTTTTTATGGTCACTTGGGAACCGAAGCCGACGGTTCCCTTCTTCTTTTCAGAAATGATGGTCGCGGATTTCACGATATGTTCCAGTCGCCTGATGCGCTCCTCCGTCGCGGCCTGAAGCTCCCGCGCGGCCTGGTATTCGGCGTTCTCGGAGAGATCGCCCAGGGACCGCGCGTACTCCAAGGATTCCGCGATCTCCTTCCGGGTGACGGTGGTCAGGCGTTCCAACTCCGCTTTCAGTTCGTCGAACTTTTCTTGCGAGAGAAGATTCTCCGCAGGATCGACGTTGACTTTTGCGGCGCGTTTCATGGCTAACGGCACATTGTGTACTATGCCCGGCAATAGCGCAATCCTCGTGTGGATATCCGCGACGTCACTCCGTCATCGCCGGCCTGTTCGCGGCGAGCCATGATAAGACCTCGCGCGCGGCCGCGGGCGCGCCTTCCAAGGTCCCCGATTTCGCGCGCTCCATGACGATCGCGAACGCGTAGCGGGGTTTCTCGTACGGGAAGAATCCGATGATGAGCGAATTGGTGAATTCGTTCTTCGCACCGACCTGGGCGGTGCCGGTCTTTCCGGCGACCTTGAGGCCGGGGATCGAAAGCGCCTGGGCGGTGCCGCGCGGGTCGGTGACCGCAAGTCGCATGCCTTCTCGCGCGATCGTAAGACTCGATTCCGAAACGCCGACGGACCTTTTTCCCGAAGAAGCGCCACGGAGGAGGACCGGGGTCGGAAGCATGCCGCCGTT
>CAYHKM010000010.1:0-19017 GCA_964357285.1 uncultured Candidatus Saccharibacteria bacterium | reverse complement strand
GGAAGGAAGTGCATTTCGACCGCGATGGTGCCGTTCCCCTGGCACGCTTCGCAGCGCCCGCCTTTCACGTTAAAGGAGAAGCGGCCGCTCTTCCATCCGCGTGCGCGCGCTTCCGCGGCCGCCGCGAAGAGGTCGCGGATGTGCGTGAACGCGCCCGTGTAGGTCGCGGGGTTCGAGCGGGGCGTGCGGCCGATCGGCGACTGGTCGATAAGGACGGTCCGCGAGAGGTACTCGGCGCCCGAGAAGCTCGCACAGTTGTAAATCTTGTTGGTGCGGTAGTTCCGCTCCAGCTTCGCCCGCAGGTTCTTGTAAAGTATCTCGTAGACGAAGGACGATTTGCCCGAGCCCGAGACGCCCGTGACCGCGACGAACCTGCCCAAGGGCACGTCGACGTCCATATCCGTGATGTTGAAGATGCTCCCCTTCCGCACTTTGAGCGCGCCCCGATTCTCCGTGCGGCGCGCTCCCGGAAGCGGTATCGAATGCTCGCCGCGGAGGTATGAGAGCGTCAAGGACCCGCTGTCATTCCGCTTCGCGGAGAGGAGTTTATCGAGCCATCCGGCGGCCACGATATCGCCGCCATGAACCCCGGCACCCGGGCCGATGTCCACGATGAAGTCGGAAGCGCGGATGGTTTCTTCATCGTGCTCGACGACGAGGATGGTGTTTCCAAGGTCCCGCAAGGCCGTCAGGGTCTCAATGAGCCGGGCGTTGTCTTTCTGGTGGAGTCCGATGGTGGGCTCGTCGAGGACGTATAAGGCGCCCACGAGGCCGCTCCCCAGCTGCGACGCGAGGCGGATACGCTGTGCCTCACCGCCGGAGAGAGTGTTCGCGGTCCGGTCGAGGGTGAGATAGCCGATGCCGACGTCTATCATGAACTGAAGCCGCGCCAATATCTCTTTCACGACCGCGTTCGAGATGTCCTCCTGTTTCTTCGTGAGCGTAAGCTCCATGATGAACTCCTGCGCGTCCACGATCGAGAGCGAGGTCAGGTCAACAATGTTCTTGCCGAGCTTTTTCTTTCCGTCGCCCCCAAGGTAGACCCTCAAGGATTCCTTCCGGAGCCGCTTCCCGTCGCACACCGGACATTCGTCGAGGTTGAAAAAACCGACGGTGCCGAGGCCGTGGCACTCCTGGCACGCGCCATAGGGCGAATTGAACGAAAAAAGGCGCGGCTCGACCTCGGGAAAGCTGGAACCGTCTATCGGGCAGATGAATTTCGCGGAAAGGAGACGCTCCTCTCCGGAGGGACTTACTATCTTCAAAAGGCCGCTCGATTCTCTGAGCGCGAGCTCCACCGCTTCCGATAATCTCTCTCGGGCATCATTCGGAGATTTCCCTGCCCCGTTAGAACGCGGAGCGTTTCTAATGGGGGCAAACTCACTCATGAATATCTCGTCGATGAGGATATCGATGTCGTGGCGCTTCTGTTTGTCGAGCTCGATGCGCTCCCGGAGCGGATACTCCTTCTTGTCGATGACCACCCGCTCGTAGCCCTTTCCGAGCATGTCGTAGAGCATCTGGTAGTACTCTCCCTTCCTCCCCACGACGACCGGCGCGAGGATGCGAAGTTTCTGATCGCTCATGGCAACGCCCATGACCTTCTTCGAGCTCTTCACGAGGTCGGTCTCTTCGATGGTGCGCAGGATGATCTTCAATATTTCTTCTTTTGACAGTTTTTCGATTGGAACGTCATCGTTCAAACAATACGGCTGGCCGACGCGCGCATAGAGGATGCGAAGGTAGTCGTATATCTCCGTGATGGTCGCAACCGTCGAGCGCGGATTGTTCGAGCGCGATTTCTGGTCGATGGCTATCGCAGGCGACAAACCCGTTATCTCCTCGACCTCGGGCTTCTGCATCTGGTTCAGGAACTGCCGCGCGTAGGCCGAGAGGGATTCGACGTACCGCCGCTGGCCTTCCGCGAAGATGGTATCGAACGCAAGGGATGATTTTCCGGAACCCGACAGGCCGGTGAACACGACTATCTTGTTCCGAGGGATTTCGAGCGTGATGTTCTTGAGGTTATGCGTCTTCGCCCCGCGGATGACTATCTTGTCGGTCCCGAGATCGCTCTCATGCGGCTCTGCGTCGGCTTTTTTCTTCGCGTTCATATGAGAATACGCCGCCAGCGCGGCGGTGTATGGGGGTAGGATACCATGTCAGTCCGCCTGACGTAAAACTTTTGAACGCGGCTTCCGTGCCGGCTTCTTGTTCGCCGGAAGCCGCTCCTCGAGTTTATATATCTCATCTCGGATGAGGGCCGCCGTCTCGAAGTCGAGGATCTTCACCGCCTCTTCTATCGCTTCACGGCGCTCCGCGATGAGACGCGCAAGCTCCTCGGGATCCTTTGCCGCGGCGGCATCGACCGCCGTGAGCATCTGGACCGCCCGGTCGCGCTCAGCCCGCAAAGTTTCCGTGATGTCCTTGATGGATTTCTTGATGCTCTTTGGCGTGATGTCGTGCTCCTTGTTATACGCGAGCTGCCTTTCGCGCCGTCGGTTCGTCTCATCCACGGCTTTCGTCAAGGACCCGGTCATCTCGTCGGCGTAGAGGATGACGCGGCCCTTCACGTTCCTAGCCGCGCGCCCGATGGTCTGGATAAGCGAGGTTTCGCTCCGGAGAAATCCTTCCTTGTCCGCGTCGAGGATGCCGACGAGCTCGACCTCCGGGAGGTCGAGGCCCTCGCGAAGGAGATTCACCCCCACGATGCAATCGAACACGCCTTTCCTGAAGTTCGTCAGTATCCCTATGCGGTCGATGGTCTTCACGTCGGAGTGAAGGTACTCGGCTTTGATACCTTTCTCTTTCAGGAATTCCGCAAGGTCTTCCGCCATCTTTTTCGTCAAGGTCGTCGTGAGCACCCTTCCCCCGCCCTTCACCACCTCGACGGTTTCATGTATGAAATCCTGTATCTGACCCTTCGACTCCGAGCTTCGCTCTCCGCTCAGGACGTCGCTTTTCGCTCCGCCCGTTACCGGACGGAGTATGATCTCGGGGTCGATGAGCCCGGTCGGGCGGATGATCTGCTCGACGACCTGGGAGGATCCTTCGAGTTCGTAATCTGCCGGTGTTGCTGACGTGTAGATGACTTGCCCCACGCGTCCGTCGAACTCGTCGAACGTGAGCGGTCGGTTGTCCTTTGCGGACGGAAGCCGAAAGCCGTACTCGACGAGGTTCTGCTTCCGAGACTGGTCGCCTGCGTACATCCCCCCGATCTGCGGCACGGTCACGTGCGATTCATCTATGACGGTGAGAAAATCCGGCGCGCCGTCGGCCGTGTGCGGGAAGTAATCAAGGAGCGTGTACGGCGGCTCGCCTGCGGCGCGGCCGTCGAAATGTCGCGAGTAGTTCTCGATGCCATTCGTGTACCCGATCTCGCGGATGAGCGCGAGGTCGTATTTCGTGCGGCGCTTCAGGCGCTCCGCTTCGAGGAGTTTGCCGCTGTCATTCAATTCCTTGAGGCGCGTTTCTAATTCTTTCTCGATATCCGCTATCGCCCGGTCTCGCTCGTCCTCCGGGGTGACGTAATGCTTCGCCGGAAAGATGAAGAACGTTTTCGGCGCCTCGATGATGGCACGCGTGACGCCGTCGATCTTCGAGATGTTCCCTATCTTTCCGCCGGCGGGTTCGATGCGGTAGATGACCGCTTCATTGACAGGCATCACCTCGACATTGGGGCCCACGGCGCGGAACATGCCCGGCGTTAAGTCCGCGTTCGTTCGCTCGAACCGGAGCGAGATGAGGAAGCGCATGAATTCCGCACGCTCGAACTTGTCCCCCACTGAAACCTTCCGGTGGACCTTTTCGTACTCCTCAGGTGACCCCAGGCCGTAGATGCAGGACACGCTTGCGACGATAATGACGTCGCGGCGCGTGAGTAGGGCCTGTGTCGAGGCGTGGCGCAGACGGTCAATCTCTTGGTTGATGTCCGCCTCTTTCTCGATGTACGTGTCCGAGTGCGGCACGTATGCCTCCGGCTGGTAGTAGTCGTAGTAGGACACGAAGTAGTGAACAGCGTTTTCCGGAAAGAATTCGCGGTACTCCTGCGTGAGCTGGGCGGCCAAGGTCTTGTTGTGAGCGATGACGAGGGTCGGTTTCTGCGTTTGCGCGATGATGTTCGCGACCGTGAAGGTCTTGCCGGAACCGGTAACGCCGAGAAGCGTTTGGCGTTTGTCGCCACGCGCGAGGCCTTTCGCGAGGGCTTCTATCGCAGCCGGTTGGTCGCCCGCGGGTTTATAGTCTGATTTGAGGACGAATCTGTTCATTCAAGGACCTTTTGAACGAACGCGAAGGTTTCTTCCGGGGTCTCGATCGGATAGGTGTCGATGACGCCAACGACACTCTCGTCGTTCCCGCCCGGAAACAAAGCATCGCCGACGTAGATGCAGTCGCCCGCTTGCCACCCCATATGGGCGATGAAGCGCGTAATGTTCGCGCCCTTATCCTTTCCCTTTAGGATGTAGTCGATGGTCGTCGTTCCTGCAGGCATCGCCTCGATGCCTGCAGCATCAAGCTTTGCAAGCTCTTTCGGATTGCGCTTGAGAAGCGCGAGGCGCTTTGATGCGTCGGGGTCGTAGGCGTACTTCTTTGCCTGGTCTGCATGGAATCCGACTGGGCTCGAGGCAAGCATGCTTCCGCGGTTCTCGAAGAACTCCTTCGGGTCGGTCACGATGACGCCGAGGTCGCGCATCAGGACATCGTTCACCTCGCGAGTCACCCGCTCCTGCTCGGGCGTCACCGACTCCTGCCAGAGGAGTTTCCCTTTTTTGTCTTCGGCGTGATTCCCCTGCTGCGAGAGCATGAAATAGCCGGGCCGGAGCGTGGGCGGTATCTGCGCCTGAATTTGCGCTTCGCCGCCGCCCGTCACGACGACGACATCCCGCGCGGCACAGAGCTGTTTGAAAAGCGCCTGGTGCTCGGGAAGCATCAAAGACCTGCTCGCGGTGAGGGTCTTATCGAGATCGAAGAATACGTGAAGATACGATGCGGGGTTCATGCGGTGCGTCCACGCGGGTCCGTGATCTTTCCGATGATCATGATCTTCTGCCAGATCTTCCGTCCCAGACTCGCCGTCAATGCCTCGAGGTCGTTGATCGCCTCGATGGTGGCGGTGTCGGTCGTTGCTTCGGCGTAAAGCGCCGCAAGCTTTCCGACGTGTGCGAGCATTTCCGCGCAGTAATCCAGATACCGCGCGAGCTCGAATTCGGTCATCGAATACGCAGGAGAGGCGGCGGTGCGCAATTGAGGGTTTAAGACGACATTCGGGTCTTTTCGGAGTTGGTGCATATCAATGACATGCGCGAGAGAACGCAATTCGTGAAGATGCGCGAAAACCAGCTTTCGTTTACGGCGATTCTCGGCTCCGACCAAGAACCAGATGGCGCCGCCGAAAAGGATGATGAGGTTCACGCTTGCCTCCAACCCGAGCGCGATCTCGACGATGTTGAATTCAGCGTTCCAATCAAGAAAAAAGGTCGGCACAAGGAGTAAGAAAAAGACGGAAACGAAAATGAATGCGAGCGCGGCGGCAATAAAGAACCGAAGCGCGAGCGCGGGGCGCTGTATCGCTTCGACCCGGGCTTTGGTCGTTCGAGCGACATTGAGAACGGTAACGGATAACCGTGCGATCCCCGAATCAGAGAAGCGCGCCGCGATGCGGGCCTTCAGGTGGTCAAGGGTCTCGATGATTTTCTCCGCCTCGAGCCGCGTGCTCGCCAATTCTGGACTACTGTTCGTGTCGTTCATTGAAGTATTTTTTCCCTTTGAGCGTATCCGGAAGATAGCTCTTTGTATCATATTTTTCATATCCCTTCCCGTATCCGAGATCATCCATGAGCTTCGAGGCGGCGTTCCTGATATTCAAAGGGACCGGGAGATTTCCGAACTTTTCGACGTCCGCTTTCGCCGCCTGCAAAGCGTCGTAGGCCGAGCGGTCTTTTTTAGCCGCCGCGAGGAACGCGACCCCGTGCGCGAGGTTTATGGCCGCCTCCGGCAATCCGACCGCCTCGACCGCGTGAAAAACGGCATTCGCGACGACAAGCGCGGTCGGCTGCGCGAGGCCGACGTCTTCGGACGCGAAGACCAGCATGCGCCGCGCGATGAAGACCGGGTCCTCCCCTCCCTCAAGCATCCGCGCGAGGTAGTACATCGCCGCATCCCCCTGCGACGCGCGCATCGACTTTATGAACGCGGAGATGGTGTCGTAATGCTCCTCGCCCTTCTTGTCGTACCGGAGGCGCCCGGACTGAAGCGATTCCCGCAAGGTTTCCAGCGTGACCTTCCCATAGAGTTCTTCCGCGTTCTCGATGATGGTGATCGCCTGGCGCGCATCGCCGTTCGCGTATGAAACGACCCAATCGGTGGCGTCGGCGTCCAAGGTGACGCCAGTGCGCTCCGCGATCTTCGCGATCTCGCTTTCTGAAAGAGCCGCGAGGACGAACACGCGGCAGCGCGAGAGAAGAGCGGCGATGACTTCGAAACTGGGATTCTCGGTCGTGGCCCCGACAAGCGTGATATCGCCTCGTTCGACGAACGGTAGAAGAAAATCCTGTTGTGCCTTGTTGAAACGGTGTATCTCGTCGAGGAAAAGGATCTTCGGTTTTCCCTCCGCATCAGCGTCCGCTATCTTGCGGATGTCGTCTTTCCCGGATGCGACTGCCGAGAGCTCGAAGTATGCGGCGTCGAGAGAAGCCGCGTAGATCCTGGCCAGGGTGGTCTTCCCGACCCCCGGCGGGCCCCAAAAGATGAAGGAGAAGAGGTGTTTTTCTTCTATCGCCTGCCGGAGGGGTTTCCCCGGTCCCACGAGATGCGCCTGCCCCACGAATTCGTCGAGGCTTTTCGGGCGTATCCGTACCGCGAGCGGTACGCCCTGAGCATGTCGAATGGGGGGCTCCATAGCATCATGGTACTACTTTCCGTATTTCGAAAGAAAATCCTCGCGGAACGCTTCAAAGCGCCCTTCGAGGAGGGAAACTCTGATGTCCTTCATAAGTTTCGTCATGAAAAAGAGGTTGTGGAGGGAGGCGACGGTCGCGGCGAGCATCTCTTTCGCGCGATAGAGGTGCGCGAGATACGCTTTCGTGAAATTCGCCGACGCGTACCCGCCAGTGTCGGGATCAAGGGGCGAAAAGTCGCGGACGTATCGCTCGTTCATGAGATTCACCTTCCCGCGCGCAGTGTAGATGGTGCCACTCCGCCCGAGTCGCGTTGGCTGGACGCAATCGAACATGTCGATTCCCTCCGAAACAGCTTCGAAGATGTCTTCCGGCTCTCCGATGCCGAGGAGGTGCCGCGGCTTCTCGGGAGGAAGTTCTCGGACGGCTGCCGAGAGCGCTTCGCCAAGGTCCGCTTTCGAGAAGGAGCCGCCGACGCCGAACCCCTCAAACGGCATCGCGCCCACTTCTCGCGCGCTTTGAGCGCGCAGGTCCGGATATCGCCCGCCCTGCACGATGCCGAAGACCGCCTGCGAACCCTGTGCGGCTATGTTCGCGCGGTGAGCCGCAAGTGAACGCTCGGCCCAGCGCGTCGTGCGGTCGGACGCTTCTTTCTGATACTCGCGCGGCGCCGTCGGCGACGTGCATTCGTCGAACGCGAAAAAGATGTCGGCGCCGAGCTTGTGCTGTATCTCAACCGAGCGCTCCGGCGTGAAGCGGTGGAGGGAGCCGTCGAGGTGCGACGTGAACGTAACCCCCTCCTCATCAACAAGAGCGAGCTTGCCGTGTTCGGAGGCCGCATGTTCGTCGTACACGGCCAAATCCGGCACGTGGACGCCCTCACGAGGGATAAACTTCGAGATGCCCTTTCCGAAGCCCGCCCCGAGCGAAAAGACTTGGAAACCGCCCGAGTCGGTCATGAGGGGCCCTTCCCACCCCATGAAGCGGTGGAGTCCGCCCGCTTCATGTATCACCTCTTCGCCGGGCGTAAGAAAAAGATGGTAGGTGTTCGCGAGCGCGACTTCGGCCTGGATTGTCTCGGTAAGGTCGCGCGGCAGGACCGCTTTCACGGTGCCCTTCGTGCCGACGACGGCAAATGCCGGCGTCGTGAAAGAGCCGTGCGGCGTTTCAACCAAACCCGTACGCGGAGCGTGCGCTCCGCCTTCCTCCACCGTGAAGCGGATCGCGCTCATCCCGTTAGAGACAGGTCGCGGTCGTACGCGCGCATCCTGTAAAACTGAGGTCGATAACGTTTCGCTCCAAAAGCATGGAATAAGAATGCGGTGAGCGACCGCGGTCTCTAACGGGATGAGCGCTCACTCGGCGGCGTTCTCTATAGAGACAAGTTCGACGTCGAAGATGAGGGTCGCGTTCGGCGGGATGACGCTGCCGAAGCCGGTCGCGCCGTATCCCAAGGACGGAGGGATGACGAGAAGACGTCGTCCGCCGACTTGCATGCCGATGAATCCGCGCTCCCATCCCTGGATGACCTGCCCAGCGCCTATCGTGAACGGGAACGGTGTGCCCCGCTCGCGCGACGAGTCGAAGACAGTGCCGTCAGTGAGAACACCGGTGTAATGAACGCTGACCTTGTCGCCTGCTTTGACGGCTTCGCCGGTCCCGACCGCGATGTCTTCAATCCGAAGATCTGCGACCGTGCCAGTCGTGCGGAGCTCTTCGAGGATGGGATCGACGGGTCCCTCCAGGCCGGACTGCGAGGCCTGCGGCATGAACCTGCCGAGACCGAAGAACATGAGAACAACGACGATTGCTATGACGATGATAACGAGGAGGATGGCGATATTCATGCTTTTGCGGTTCATGGTGCTTGTGAATCAGCTATGCTAACCCAAACAGGGTATCACGAGCTTAGGGACCCTTCATCCGTCCTGCGGACGAGGGGTCCATCCTTGGTGTCCTCAAGCGTGTAGCCCTTCGCGGTGATGTCCGCGCGCAAGGCGTCGGCCTTGTCGAAGTGGCCGTCCAGACGAGCGCGTTCGCGGTCCTCGACGAGGGAACGGATACTCTCCGGAAGGTCCCGATGCGAAACAACGGCAAGCTTTCCGAGAGCGGCAGGAGCCGAGCCGAAGCCGATACCAAGGATCCGGTCAAAGTCCTCAAGGGTCGCGCGACGGTCCGCAGGCGACACGTGCCCGTCTTTGATGAGCTCCCACATGAGCGCGATCGCCTCGGCGGTATTCAAATCGTCATTCACGACCGCTTCGAACCGCGCCCGGTACGCCGCGACGACACTCCCGCCTCTCGCGGGAGAGAGGTCGAGGTAGGCGCGGAGCGCCCGCTCGCGTGCCGCTTTCGCGGCCCCTGCCGCGTCCCAGGTGAAATTCATCGTCTGCCGGTAGTGACCCGTGAGAATGAGGTAGCGATACGCCAAGGGCGGGATGCCGCGCTCCTCGAGCTGGTAGAGGCGGATGGCGTTCCCTTCGGATTTGCCAATGCGCTTCCCTTCGACGGTCAAGAACGCGCCATGGAGCCAGTAGCGCGCTAAGGGCTTCCCCGTCGCGGCTTCGGCCTGTGCTATCTCGTTGTTGTGGTGAATGGTGATGTGGTCGATGCCGCCGGTATGGATGTCAAAACTTTTTCCGAGATACTTCGTCGACATTGCGGTGCACTCGATGTGCCAGCCCGGGAATCCCTTCCCCCACGGCGAATCCCACCCGAGCGAGGCGTCAGACTTCCAAAGCGTGAAGTCGCGCGAGTCGTGCTTTTCCGCCGAGACGCCTATCCGCGAGTGTTCGGGAGAGGCGCTCCCGCCTAAGATCCCGTATTTCGGGAATTTCTTGACATCGAAATACACTCCCTGCGAGGTCCGGTACGCGTACCCCTTGTCCATGAGGGTCGCGATGTAGGCGATCTGCTCCGCGATATGTTCCGACGCGCGCGGGAACGCAAAGGGCGTTTCGATGTTGAGTTTTTTCAGATCCTCGAAGAACGCCTGCGCGTAACGCTCGCCGACAATCTTCATATTCTCGAGCGTGAGCGCGAGTCCTTCGCGCTTCAAAGCCAAGGTCATCTTGTCCTCGCCTTCGTCCGCATCCGCTACCAGGTGTCCGAAGTCGGTGATGTTCATGACCTGCTTCACCTCGTGTCCGCGGTATTCGATGACCCGCCGAAGGACGTCCGCAAAGATGTAGGAGCGGAGATTCCCTATCTGGGCGTAGTCGTACACCGTCGGCCCGCAGGTGTACATTTTCACGTTCCTCCCGGACAAGGGAGCGAACTCTTCCTTCTTCTTGCCGAGCGTGTTGTAGAGGACGATAGGCGGGCGCTCCACGCTATCTTTCTTTCCGAACAGCCGCATCATTCAGGTCAGTATGCCCGTTCGCGTAATAATCCGCAACGGAGATAGCACTTTCATCAAGGCAAAACAACAACACCGGGCTCTTATCCCGGTGTGCAAAAATTATTTTGGCATGTTCCGGAGACGGTCCTAAGGGTGCCGTCTTGAAATGGAACTTGAACCGAACAGGACGTGCCCTTTTTCGTGCCCCAACAAAAATCTGTTTCTTTTTTCTGTACTTGGCATCCGCCACTCCGGCACTGCCCGTCACGACGAACTAGCGTCCCGTCTTTTTGAGGAATATAGATCGCACAAGATGTTCCGTTGGCCTCATCCACGCACTGCATTTTCGGGCCGGCTTCGGCAGGTGGCGGCCCGCCATCGCCTCCGCCCGGTGTAGGTCCTCCGTTCATAAATTTTGATTACGAAGCTTTTAAGCTTTTTTAAGCGTAGCAAAAGGAACTTTTATGTCTAGCCTATTATCCCCTCGCCTCACCCTTAAAAGTGAGTATCTGCTTTTGCAGAACATTCGCAGCCGCGGTTGCATGGTCCGCTAGAGACGGAACCGCGGCGAGGACGAACAAAGGCCGTCGCTGGACGGCCTTTGTGTTTCTGAAAAAACAAGATGCGAGCGAGTCGTTACCAGTTCAATGCGCCTCCAGTTTTATATTCCGTACCCCGCGTCTCGAAGAAATTCTTCTTCTTCGAGAGGTCGATGGCCTCGCTCATCCACGGGAACGGATTCACGACGTTGAACTGCGCCGGCAAGCCCACGCGCTCGAGGCGCCTGTCCGCGATGTATTCGATGTACTGCTGGAATCCTTCGGCATTCAAACCGAAGATGCCTTTCGGGAACACTGTCTGTGCGTACGTGTACTCCATCACTGTGGCCTTTCGGACGAGGTCGACGATGCGGTCTTGGAACGCCTTCGTCCAAAGTTCTGGATTCTCTTCCTTCAAGGCGTTGATTATCTCGATGCCAAAATTGAGATGCATCGATTCATCGCGCATGATGTATTGGATCTGTTCCGCCGAACCCGTGAGCTTGTGCTGGCGCTGAAAGCCGAGGACAACGGCAAACGATGAGTAGAAGAAGATGCCCTCGAGTATCAAAGAGAACACGCACCAGTTCTCCAAAAACTTCTGATCTGCTTCGAACGTGCCCGTCTTGAACGTGCCGTCGAAGATGCCTTCGTTGAACCCAAGGATGAACTCCTGCTTGTCGAAGATAGCGTCGACTTCGCGGTACATGTTGAAAATCTTGCTCTCGTCCATGCCGAGGGACTCCACGATGTACTGGTACGAGTGCGTGTGTATGGCCTCTTCGTACGCCTGCCTCAAGAGGTACATGCGCACCTCAGGGCTGGTCACGTGCTTGTAGAAGCCCATCACGATGTTGTTCGCGGCTATGGAGTCCGCGGTCGTGAAGAAGCCGAGGACGGTCTCGAACGCGGAGCGCTCGTCCGGGGTCAAGGCGGTCGGCGACTTCCACTGCTCGATGTCGAGCTGCATGGATATCTCGGTCGGAAGCCAGTGGTTCGCGTTCGCGTTGTTGTAGTACTCCCAGGCGAACTTGTGTTTGATCGGGTAGAGCTGGATGACGTCCGCCTCGAAGCCGTTGATGATACGGCGTTGGTTCACATCGACGGGCTTCGCGTGTTTCTGGATGGACATGGGGTTCCTAGTATATCACTCGCACGACTCGCACGTGACTTCGGGCTTGCGGTGGAGTTTGAACTCCCGGCGCGGAGCGTCCTTCGCGGGCTCCGAGGTCGGCGCTTTCCCCTGCCCCGACGGCGCGACGGCGGCGCCGACGCCTCCGAACGCATCAAGAGAAACCGAAGTCGCCGCGGTTACCGGAGTCTGCACCATGATGGGAGAGGCGGCGATGGCGGATTCTATAGTTCCCTGAGCCCCTTCTGCTGGGGCCGCAGCCATGGCACTCGGCGGGGTCAAAGCGTTATCGCGCTTGTGGGTCGAGCCGAATTGCTGTGTCGAAACCGTTGATTTCTCGACCTGGGTGGCGGCAAGCGAGCGAAGGTAGTAGGTGGTTTTGAGGCCCATTTTCCACGCGTACATATAGATCTCAGAAAGTTCCCTGCCCGACGAGCCGCGGAAGAAGATATTGAGGGACTGCGACTGGTCTATCCACTTCCCGCGGTACGCCGCGGCTCGGACGAGCCAGCGCATGTCTATTTCGAACGTCTCTTTATATTTGTTCTTCACGGTTTCCGGGATGCCGGCGATCTTCGCGATGGAGCCGTCCTGATACTTGAGTTCATTCAGCATGGCGTCGTTCCAGAGATTGAGCTTCTTCAGATCCTCGATGAGGTAGGGATTCACGACCGTGAAGTCGCCGCTGATGTTCGACTCGACGTAGATGTTCTTGTAGATGGGCTCGACCGACGGAACGGAGCCGACGATGGTCGAGGTCGAAGCGGTTGGAGCGACGGCCATGCAATTGCTGTTCCGCATTCCCCAGCGCTTGATGTTCTCCCGAACCAATCTCCAGTCGAGGCGCGTCTCGCGCGAGACTTCGATCGGCTCATCGCGCTCGGCCTCGAGAAGCGCAATGGTGTCGAGAGGAAGAAGGCCGCGGTCCCACTTCGAGCCTTTGAAAGTCTCATAGGGTCCGCGCTCGCGCGCAAGTTCCGACGACGTGAGTATCGCGTGGTACGAAATGAGTTCCATCGATTCATCCGCGAACGCGACCGAGCGCTCGGACGCGAAATCGATATCGAGCTGGTAGAGAGCGTCCTGGAATCCGCCGAGGCCCAAGCCCACCGGGCGGTGCCGCATGTTCGCGTTCCGCGCTTCAATGGTCGGATAGAAATTGAGGTCGATAACGTTGTCGAGCATGCGCATGCCGACCGTCACGGTCTCTTTCGCTTTCTCCTTGTCGAACGCGCCATCGGTTACATGAACTGAGAGGTTCACCCACCCGAGGTTGCAAACCGCGGTCTCGTCCTTCGAATTGTTGAGGGTTATCTCGGTGCAGAGGTTCGAGTTGTGAACGACGCCGACGTGGTCCTGCGGAGAGCGAATGTTGGAGGGATCCTTCCACGTCATCCACGGGTGCCCGGTCTCGAAGAGCATCGTGAGCATCTTCCGCCAGAGGTCGGCCGCTTTGATCCTGCGGAACATCTTTATTCTCCCCTCATCGGCAAGCTTCTCGTAGTGCACGTAAATCTGCTCGAACTTCTTGCCGTAGGTGTGATGGAGCTCGGGTGCCTCGTCCGGCGAGAAGAGCGTCCATTGCCCGTCCTCCTTCACGCGCTTCATGAACAAGTCCGGTATCCAGTTCGCGGTATTGATGTCGTGCGTGCGGCGGCGTTCATCCCCGGTGTTCTTACGAAGCTCGAGAAAATCCTCGATGTCGTAGTGCCAAGACTCCAAATAGACCGCCGTTGCGCCACGCCTGCGGCCGGAACGGTTGATGGCAACCGTAACGTCGTTCGCTATCTTCAAGAACGGTATGACGCCCTGGGAGGTGATGCCCGCTTTCTTGATGACGGCCCCGGTCCCGCGGATATTGGTCCAGTCGGTACCTATCCCGCCGGCCCATTTCGAGAGCTGGGCGTTGTCGCCGTACACCTTGAATATGTTATCGAGATCATCCTCGACGGTATTCAGGTAGCAGGAGGAGAGCTGCGGCACGGTAAAGCCGGAATGGAAAAGGGTCGGCGTCGAGGGGACGAACCGGAGGGTCGAGATGACCTCATAGAAGCGGATGGCCCACGCTTCGCGGTTCTCCTTCTCGTTCAAGGCGACACCCATCGCGACGCGCATCCAAAAGAACTGCGGCACTTCGTACGGGATGCGGTTCACGCGGTCCGCGATGAAGTAACGGTCAGACAAGGTCGCCACGCCCATGTATTTAAGGAGTCGGTCGCGCTCCGGCCTCAAGGCCGTCGCGAGTTTTGAAAGATCGTATGAAAGAAGCCGTTCGTCGAGCATTTTCATGCCGACCGCGCGCTTCACGTTCTCGACGAAGGCACCGCGGTAGGTGGAGTCGAAATCGGATGCCTCTGAGGGCGTCGTGTCGGTTTTGAAGACGTCGTTGTAAAGCGATTGAAGCTGGAGCTGCGCCGCCAAGGAATCGTAGCCCGGGTCGCGTTCGATCATCGAACGCGCGACCATGATGAGCGTGCGCTCGATCTCCTTCGTCGTGATGCCGTCGTACACTTCGCGCTGCACTTGCACGACCACGGCTGCGACATCGACCGCGTCCTTGTGTTCGGGCAAGATCGCGGACTCGATGGTGCGCGTCACGCGATCGATGGAAAATATCTCGCGCTCGCCCGCGCGGTTCATGATGAGAAGCCCGCGCTCCTCGATCTTTTTCACGACCGCTTCCTGCTTCTCTTCGCGTATCTTCGCGTGCTCGTATCGGTAGATGATGTACGACTTTGCGACATTGAAGAAGCCGCGCTCCATGAGCGCGCGCTCCACGAGGTCCTGGACCTCCTCGACCGACGGTATAGCGGCGGTCCCAGCGTAGCGGAGAGTGACCGCACTCGCGACAAGTCCGCCTATTGCCTGCGCTTCCTCTTCATGGGGGTCATTCAAGACGTCCAGGAACGCCCCTTCGACCGCAGTGATGATCTTTGCCTGATTAAAATCGGCTATCGTGCCGTTCCGTTTCTTGATTTTCTGGAGGATAGCCATGGTCGGTCGTGGATGTCGCCTTTCGACGGGTCGTGATGAGGTGTTAAGTTTCCTCTGGCGGTAGGAAGCGGGGCCTTCCTGCGCGTGAGTCTTGATATGAAGTGGTAATGACCGTCCGGACCGTTCGGGAATCTCAGTGGTAAGGGTCATTCTACTCCTCAATATTTTTTTCGCTAATCCGAACCCGAGAAAGTCTGCGTGGATAAAAAAATAGAATACATAAAAATGCATTTGTCAAACGAGTCCACAACTCGGACGTTCGAAGGCCCGCCATTAAGCCCCGGACTCGGATGATTTTCAGGCGTACGGAAACAAGTACCCGGCCTGAGAGAAAGAAGTTCCCGGTCTTATTGCCGGGAATCTCTGGGAACGGGGTTTTCGGACGCGATAGGGGCGCTCGAGGTCTATAACCCCTCCACCTACGGCCTGCCGCGACGCGGCAACGGCCGTTCCCGTCTTCGCGTGACCGGAAGGAATTTAAAACAGTTTAAATTCCTTCCATTTCTTTCGTATATCCGCCTGCATCCGCCGCGACCGCGAGCGAAAGCCGGTCGATGAGTGCCGTCTGCGCGTCGATAAGGTTGTCGGTCGATCCTTTCCACAAAGTCATCGCGGGTCCTTGGAGCGCGCGCGAGAACGAGAACGTTATCGGCCACGGCAAGGGTTCCATCTGCGCCATCGCGTTCAGGTTCGCGGTCGCCTCCTCCGGCGATTGCCCGCCGGAAAGGAAGACGATGCCCGCCAAGGTCTCTGGAACCGCTGCGCGCAGCGCCCGTACGGTCCGCTCCGCCACTTCCCTCGGCTCGGCCCGCATGGGATTTTCTTTTCCCGTGACGGCCATCGAGGTTTTGAGTACGGTTCCCTTGAGGTCTATCTTTTTCGATTCAAGCGCATCAAAAGTCACGGACAAGACTTCGACGAGCGCATCCTCCGCGTGCGAGGCGGTGTGACCTCCGTCCATCAAGACTTCCGGCTCGATGATGGGAACAAAACCTTTCTCGTGACAGATCGCGGCGTACGCCGCGAACTGTGATGCGTTCTCTCTCACGCTCGAATCTCCCGGCTTGTCGGAGACGTTCGCGACCGCGCGCCACTTCGCGAAGACCGCACTCATGGATTTGTACTCCTGCAAACGCTCCGCGAGGCCTTCAAGTCCCTTCGTCAGTTTGCCGGAAGGATTGTTCGGATCTTCCGCGAGCCCTTGGTCGACCTTGATGCCGACGTGGATGCCTTTCGCGGACAAGAGTTCGTGGAACATCGTGCCGTCCGAGGCCGTCTGCCGGATGGTCTCGTCGTAGAGGATCACACCGGAAAGATATTTTTCAATGCTGGGCGCGGTGAACAAGAGCTCGCGATACGCCCGGCGCATCTCTTCGTTCGCGGGAATGCCGAGCGTGGTGAAGCGCTTATCGCAGGTCGCATTCGATTCGTCCGCGGCGAGAATGCCTCTCCCCTGCCTGACGAGCGACTTCGCCGTATCGTGGAGCGTCATACAATCGGGAAGTATACCGTCTGCATTTAGAGATACAAATTCTTTCCCGGCTCGGTCGGGACGAACGACGCCTCGAAACCCCACTGCACGATCTGTGTCATTTCTTTTTCCGAGAATGCCTCGGTCGAGCGGACGAGCTCGAGTTCCTTCGCGAGGTCGGTAGTGAGCATGGAAGGATTGTCCGTATTGATGCAAAACTTGACCCCGTTGTCATAGAGCGTCCGGAGTATCTCCTTAAGATGAGCCGTATCCTTAATGAATCCGACCCTGATGTTCGAAGTGGGGGCGAGACAGAGGGTGAGGTTCTTCTCACGCACCTTTTTCATGAGCTCGGGCGAGGTGTACGCGCGGAATCCGTGGTTCACGCGGTCGAGAGGAAGGACGGAGAGAACGTGGTCCATCTCCTCCGCAGTGCCATCCTCGCCCGTGTGCACCGTGGTCTTCAAACCCGCGCTCTGCGCGGCGCGGTAGAGGTCCGCGTAATCGTCGTAGCGAAAGCCGTCTGCCAAGGGGCCGGCGATGTCGACGCCGACAACGCCGCGCGAGCGGTACTTCACCGCCTTCTTTACGATGATCTCGTTCTTCTCGTACGAGAGGCGACGGTCGAGAACGAAGATGAGTCCGGCGCGTACGTTCGGGAACTCCGCGAGCGCGCGCTCCATGCCGCGCAGAGCCGCGAGGATTATCTGGTCGAGGTCACGCTCGCCTTCGCGGTTCCGGAACATCGGATTAAACGACGGCTCCATGAGCGTGATGTTGTTCGCCCGGTACGCGCCGGACACCACTTCGTAGAGCGCCCGCTCCATAGCGACCGGCGAGGATTGGATGAGCTCGGTCCATTTGAACAGCGCGTGATAGTCCTCCCACGTCACGACCTGCTTCTCCATCGTCACCAGCCGGTAAAACTCCCAGTAATCTTTCGACGGAAGACGTATTCCCTGCTCGTGCGCGATGGACCACAGGACGTGTGGGTCGACCGATTGCCCCAAGTGGAAGTGGAGCTCCGCAAGCTCGGGGCGTTTCGCGTGAGTGTTCACCCCGTTAGAAATTTTGCTAGAGTCGTTTTTCATGCCTAAAATTTTAGCGACTCGCTTGAAAAACAACGAGAATGGCGCGGCGTGTATAGGTATGATTTCTAACGGGGTTCATAGGAACAGGATACTACGCGCTAGGCGTCGCTCGAATATTCGTCCCAGGCTTTCGCCTTGAGGAACCCGTTCTTGTGCGCGGTGAATGCGTTCACGAATGCTTCCGCGAGCTGGCGGTTCGTTATCAAGGGGATCCCGAAGTCGACGGCCTTCCGGCGGATGGCGTAGCCGTCGGTCGCGGCGCGACCGTCCTTCGCGCTTCGCACGGCCCGTCGCGCGGTGATGTTCAAGATAAGTCCGACCTCTCCTTTTTCTATGACGCTCGCCGCGTTCGGCTCTCCCCCTTCACTCACCTTGTGAACTACGGTCGCATTGATCCCGTTCTCTTTCAGAAATATCGCGGTATTCTTGGTCGCGAAGAACCGGAATCCGAGGCCGTGAAGCGCGCGGATGGACGGAAGGAGTTTCGTCTTGTTCTCCTCTCCCCCGAGAGAGACAAGGATGTGCTTCGAGGGAAGGCGGAAGCCGGCGGAGAGCATGGACTTCAAGAGCGCCTCGTCGTAGGAGTCGCCGAACGAAGCCACTTCCCCGGTTGAGGCCATCTCGACCGAGAGCAAGGGGTCAGCGTCCTTAATGCGTCCGTAGGAGAACTGCGGCGACTTGACCGCAACCATGTCGAGGTCGAGGGTGCGGTACTTCGTTTTAGTTCTCTTCCCGAGCATCGCCTCGAGCGCGATCCGTATGAAATTGTGACCGGTCGCCTTCGAGACAAAGGGGAAACTGCGCGACGCGCGGAGATTGAGTTCGATCACTTGAAGGCGGTTCTCTTTTGCTAAAAACTGAATGTTGAAGGGTCCGGTGATCTTGAGTTCCTTCGCGGCCGCTTTCGTTATTTCCTTCGCGCGGCGGATGGTCTCGAAGTAGGTGCGCTGCGGCGGGATGACGATGGTCGCGTCCCCAGAGTGCGTGCCCGCGTTCTCCACGTGCTCGGTGATGGCGTAGATGGTGAGTTCGCCCCGGGTCGCGACGCCGTCGATTTCTATCTCACGCGCGTTCTCGATGAACTTGGAGATGACGATCGGGTGCTCCGGCGAGACCATGACCGCGCGCGCAAGATATTTCTTGAGGGCCGCGGGATCCGCGACGACGTTCATCGCGGAGCCCGAGAGGATGTAGGACGGACGGATGAGGACCGGGTAGCCGAATTTTTCCGCGGCGCGCTCCGCCGCCGCGGCCGTCGTAAGCTCCTCCCACGGCGGCTGGTCGATGCCGAGCCTGTCCATAAGTCCGGAAAACGAGTGGCGGTTCTCCGCGCGGTCGATGTCGACGGGCGACGTGCCGAGAATTTTCACTCCATGCTTGTGCAAAGGAAGCGCGAGATTATTCGGGACCTGGCCGCCCGTCGAGACGACCACGCCGCCGGGCTTTTCGAATTCGATGATGTCGAGGACGCGCTCAAAGGAAAGCTCGTCGAAGTACAGGCGGTCCGACATGTCGTAGTCGCTCGAGACTGTTTCTGGATTGAAGTGCACCATC
>CAYHKM010000009.1:0-19106 GCA_964357285.1 uncultured Candidatus Saccharibacteria bacterium | reverse complement strand
GACGTCTTCGACGACCTCTTGGGGTTCTTTCACGGCCGGATGTACTACAACATGAACAATTGGTACCGCATGGCGGCGTACGTCCCCGGTTATAGCCGCAACAAGGCGAATCTCGAGATGATGATAACCGCGAACGTCCGCGAGAACGTCGCGACCGGTATCACACCGTCCTTTGCGCTCTCCGTCCTCTACCCGTTCATCTTCGCGTGGAAGCTCGTGCGCTTCGGTGCGTCAGCCCGGCGCTTTGCGGTTGGAGCGAAACGGGAACTCGCACGCCTCGGCTCCTCCGGGTTCGACTCGCTTTCTTATGAGGAATGCATCCGCGCGTTCAGGGAGCTCGAAGGCGGGATACTCAGACGCTGGTACGTCGCTATCGAGAACGATTTTCTTGTCATGACGTACGCCGCGCTCGCGAAAAAACTTCTCGGAGAGGAACGTTTCCGGGCTTCCCTCGCGTTCAAAGGGAAGGGGACGGAGCAGGTCGGCGCCTTGAGTGCGCTTTCGTCCGCTGTCCAGGCCGCGCCGGAGGTGTGGGATGCGGTCGAGCGGAATGATCCGGCGTCCTTCCGCGCGGCGCTCGAGCGCGCGCCCGACACGCGCGAGGCCTTGCGCGGGTACCTGAGCGAGTTTGGCGGAAGATTTGCGAACGAGCTCAAGCTCGAGACGGTCGGTATAGATGAGGACGACGAAAAGCTCATGGCGATACTCAAGGCCTACGCGGGCTACACGCCTTCTCCCGCGAAAGACTCGCACGTGGAAGGCCTCTCAGTCGCGGTGTTCGCGCTCTCGAAGTTCAAGAAGCACGCCGCCATGCGGGAAGAGTTCAGGTTACTCCGCTCGAACGCATTCATGCTCGCGCGCCGCCTTTTCCGGAGAATGGGTTCGCTTCTTGCGGAGCGCGGCGCCATCCGTGAACCTCACGACGTGTTCTATCTCACGCTCGAGGAAATACTCGAGCCGCGCGCGCCGGAAAGTCGGACTCTCCTCGGGCAGGTCGAAGCACGGAAGCGTGAGTATGCGGCGCATGAACGCGTTGAGCCCCCGACGCATTTTTCAACGGAGAGCCGCACGCCTCCTCCTGCCTCAAGGCCCGCATCTCTCGGCGAGGTTCCGCGGGGTATGCCGGCGTCGCCCGGAGTCGTTACTGGCCGGGTAAAAGTATTCAAGGAATTTTCGATGTCCGCATTGATCGATTTCGACATCATGGTCGCGCCTCGCACCGATCCCGGGTGGACGGCCTTGGTCGCGCTCTCGAAGGGGCTCATCATTGAGCACGGAGGACTCCTCTCGCACGCCTCCATCGTCGCGCGCGAGCTCGGCATCCCTGCAGTAATCGGTGTTGCCAATGCTACGGAGCGCTTCAGAGACGGGGAATATGTCACGATCGACGGCACGTCCGGGAGCATCACTTCGGCCGCTCATTCCTCATGACCACCCGCTCCTATACACCGGAGTCCGAACCGCCGGAGGCCCTCGTCGGATTCATGCGGGAGAAGTATGGCGAGGAAGAAAATCTTGATTTTTTCGTCTCGGAATTTCGGCGTGCGTTCCGTTTCGCGTCATCGAACCCGAGGGTCCGCTTCACGCCCTTCGTGCTCGAAGACGCCGGTGCTCTCGCGGGCCACGCGGCACTTATCGAGGACGCCCGACTTCCCGCTGGAGAGGCGTTCTTCGGATTCTTCGACGGAAATTCGACGGCCGAACTCGGCGCCCTGTGGAGAACGCTCGTTCGTGAGGCGAAGGAGAGGGGTGTTCGTGTCCTCAAAGGCCCTGTGAACGGGAGCGTGTGGCACCAATACCGTGCGGTCTCCGAAACCGACGGCTCTCCGTTCTTCGCGTCGGAACTTATGAGCGGCCCAGGCGTATACGCGTTCCTGAAAGAACAGAGCCCGGCGGCGGAGGTGCGGTATTACTCCGCCTACCGCGAACGCTTCGACGCGATACTCAAGGCGGGCAAAGAGCCCTATGCGCGCATGGGAGATGCCGGTTTCTCCATCGTGAAAACGGAGCGCCCGACGGTGGAGCTTCTTCTCACGCTCCTCGGTATTTCCCGCGCGGCGTTCCGCGAAAACTGGGGGTACGTGGATCTTGCCGACAAAGAGTTCCTCTCGCTCTACGCGTTGGATAAGCTCGACG
Organism: uncultured Candidatus Saccharibacteria bacterium; assembly: GCA_964357285.1. Lineage (GTDB taxonomy): Bacteria > Patescibacteriota > Minisyncoccia > Phycocordibacterales > Phycocordibacteraceae > Phycocordibacter. Next base: position 16,970 of record CAYHKM010000009.1, on the reverse strand, counting down.
CCCGGCTCGGGGATCTGTACCTCCTTCGGAAAGAGGAGGCGGTTATCGGATTCTGCGCAACCTTGCGCGAGCGTGACCCGCGCGTTGTCATAGCGAAAACCGTCGCCATCCTCCCCGAATACCAAGGTAAGGGTCTCGGGAATGCGCTCGCATACGCCGTCCACGCCGATGCACAGGCGGCGAATGCACGGCGCATCATCTATGCTTTGATACGAGAGGGGAACGCCATCGGGCGCTACCCCACCGAAGACGCGGTCATATTCCGCCGCTACAGCGCGTTTGAGTACGCTCTCTCCGCATGATGAATTTCATCGCCGTCATCGCGCTCTCCTTCCTGTTCCTCGTCATCGTGGAGCTCGCGAAGCGTGTTTTCAAACTCAAAGCCGAAGACACTCGGAAGTTCGCGCATCTCGGAGGCTCCCTTATCGCCGCGAGCCTGCCCCTGTTCCTCGGGCGGGACGGTGTCGCTGCGGCAGGACTCCTCTTTATGGTCCTTCTTCTCGCGACCCGACGGACAACGCTCTTCAGCTCCATACACGGGGTAGCGCGGCGCGGATACGGCGACGTGTATTTTCCCGCCTCTATCGCCATCTGCGCCATCCTCTTTCTTCCGCATGACGTCCTTGCGTTCCAGTTCGGTATGCTCGTGATGGGTATAGCCGACCCCATGGCGGGTCTCATCGGCGAGCGGTTCGGTACCCACCAGCTCTCGATGTTCGGACAGCGGAAGACCCTTGAGGGCTCATCCGCATTCTTCGTCACGACCTTGGCTATCGCCGCGGCGTTCGGCATCGCGGACGTCCGCGCGCTCGGCATGGCGTTTTTTCTCACGTTCGTCGAGGCATCGCTTGCGTTCGGGCTCGATAACATCGCGGTTCCCATCCTCGCGGGCCTTTTGATACAGCATTTCTAGGGCTTTCTGAGCGCGGTGTCGAAGAGGGTGCGGTACAATGCTCTGATGCCGCACGGCGCGATGCACACCTTTCAAACCTACTTCAAAAAACACCGCTTCACGGCGATTTTTTTCCTCCTCGTCCTTGGCGCTCTCTTCTGGTTCTTTTTCCTTCAAGGCGCTCCGCCGTCCCCGCATCAGACCGTCGTCGCCGCGTCCGACGAACTCGTACAGGAGGTGAGCGTGACCGGAAAGGTGAAAGCGATCGCGTCCGCCGAGCTCTCGTTCTCGGTGGGAGGGCGTATCGCTTCAGTCCCAGTCCGCGTGGGCGACACGGTCGGCCGTGGAGCGGTCCTCGTGACCCTGGAGAACGGCGACGTCGCGGCAAAACTCGAACAATCGCTCGCGTCTTTGAGAGGGACGGAAGCGAAGCTCAATGAACTCATCCGCGGCATCCGGCCCGAGGAGATCGCGGTTACGGAGGCGAAGGTCGCAAGCGCGCGCCAGGCTCTCGTCGACGACCTCCAGACCGCCTCCGCCTCCGCGGACGCCGCCATCCAGGTGGACTTGGACCAATTCATCTCGAACCCGAACGGCACGAGCCCGCAGCTTTCGTTCTCGACCTCCGATTCGGCTTTGGAGAATGCGGTCGAATCCGGACGGGTCGCGATAGGGGCGCCTCTCAAGACGTGGCGCGAGCACGCGTCACTCCTTACAGCTTCGAACGATCTCACCACGGCCTCAATTGAGGCGCAGAAAGTCCTCCAGCAGGCGTCTTCTCTTCTTGCGACCGCCGCGGCTGCACTGAACCGCGCGATACCAGGGAGCGCGGTGACCCAAGCGACTATCGACGGGTACGCCGCGGACATAGCCGCCGCTCGTAGTTCGGTCGCCTCTTCGATCTCGTCGGTTTCCGCAGCGTCGACCGCGCTCACGACGGTGGAGGCGACCCTTGCCTTGGAGAAAGCCGGAACCGACCCGCAAGTGATCGCGGCCCAGCAGGCCACCGTCGCAGCCGCCGCCGCCGTGGTCAATGCCGATAAGGCAACCTTGGCGAAGACCGTTCTCGTTGCTCCCTTCGGAGGCGTCGTTACCCACCAGGACGCGAAAGTCGGACAGGTCGTTGGACAGTCCGGTTCGTCCGCCTCGCTCGTGACCCTCATGTCGTCGCAGGGGTTCGAGATAGAAACATTCGTTCCCGAAGCCGATATCGCGAAGATCTCGGTAGGGGATGAAGCGCGCGTGACGTTGGACGCCTACGGAGACGACGTCGCCTTCGGCGCCGTCGTCTCGTTCGCCGATCCGGCGGAGACGGTTATCGAGGGCGTGTCGACGTACAAGGTGATCTTGGCGTTCACCGAGGAGCCGATGCCGGTCCGCTCCGGCATGACCGCGAACGTGGAGGTAAAGACCGCGTCGCGCGAGGGCGTCATTGCCGTTCCCTCGCGCGCGGTCTCGGACCGGAGCGGTACCAAAACGGTCCTCGTGCTTCTCTCGGACGGCACAACAGAAGAGCGAATCGTTACGACCGGGCTTCAAGGTTCCGACGGGCGGGTGGAGCTTACCTCGGGCGTTCAGGCGGGCGAGAAGATCGTCATCTATTCGGCGGAGTGATATGAGGTCGGGCGAGGACCTCATCGACGTACGCAGCATCGGGAAAACCTACGGTATGGATGGGTCGTCCTCGACCGTCCTTCACGACGTCTCCTTCACCGTCAAAAAGGGCGAATTCGTTTCCATCATGGGCCCGTCGGGCTCGGGCAAGTCGACCCTTCTCCACATCCTGGGATTTCTCGATAGCGCGACCGAAGGCGAGTACTACTTCGACGGGAAGCCGGCGAGCGCGTACTCGCCCGAGGAATGCGCCGACATACGGAATCGTCGTATCGGTTTCGTTTTCCAGGCGTTCAATCTCCTCGCGCGCACCTCGGTCCTCGAGAACGTGAAGCTCCCGCTTCTGTATTCCCGCGTACCGGAGCGCGAGTGGAACGAGCGAGCGCGCTCCGCCCTCGAGGCGGTTGGCCTCACGCACCGCCTCGACTACCCTCCGTCGAAGCTCTCAGGCGGCGAACGCCAGAGGGTCGCGATAGCCCGCGCCCTCGTGAACGAACCCGACCTCATTTTCGCGGACGAGCCGACCGGGAACCTTGACTCGAAATCGGGCACCCAGGTCCTTGAGCTTATCGATGATCTTCAGGACAAGGGCCACACAGTGATCTTGGTCACCCACGAGACCTATACCGCCGAGTACGCGGAGCGCATCATCCGCATCTTCGACGGAACGCTCGAGAGCGATACTGCCGTCGCAGACCGCCACCGCAAGACCGCGCTAAAAAAATGAAACTTGATCTTCTCGTCAGAACCTCCGCATCGGCCTTGTACGCGAATAAGACGCGCTCGGGCTTGACCATCCTCGGCATCGTGATCGGCATCACCGCCATCATTCTCATCTTTTCCTTGGGCGCCGGCGCCGAGCGCCTCATCCTGTCGCAACTCTCCGGCTTCGGGGCGGAACTCGTCGTCGTCCGGCCCGGCAAGCAGCCGCAGGGCCCCTCGGACCTCGCGCAGACCCTGTTCGCGGACTCTCTCAAAGAGCGCGACTTCGCGGCCCTGAAGCAGAAATCGAACGTGCCTGACCTCACCGACATCGCGCCCGTTGTCATCGTTCCCGGCTCCGTCTCTTATGCGGGAGAGACCTACCGTCCCACGATATTCGGCTGGTCGGCGGACTTCATGGGGAGCATGTTCAACATCGAACCCGTGGTGGGGGACTACTTCACCGAGGCCGACATCAGGAACAAGGCATCGGTCGCCGTTATCGGCGACAAAGTGAAGCGCGAGCTCTTCGCGGGGTCCGACGCCGTGGGGAAGAGCATCAAGATAAAGAACCGGAACTTCCGCGTGGTCGCGGTCTTGCCGCCGAAGGGGCAGACGTCCTTCTTCAACGTCGACGAAGTGGTTTTACTTCCGTATTCGACCGCCCAAACCTATCTCCTCGGCATCGACTACTACCACGAGATTATGTTCAGGGCCACGGACGGAGATGCGGTGCCGCGGATGGTCGCGGACGTCACGACGACCTTGCGCGAACTCCATAACGTCAAAGATCCCGCGAAAGACGATTTCTATGTCACGACCGCAGAGGGCGTCGTCGCCCAGGTGACCACCATCCTCTCGGCCATGACGGCGTTCCTGACTTCGGTTGTCGCGATATCACTCGTCGTGGGCGGTATCGGCGTCATGAACATCATGCTCGTGTCGGTCACTGAGCGCACCCGCGAGATCGGCCTTCGGAAGGCGGTCGGCGCGACCGACGCGAATATCCTCCGGCAGTTCCTCTTTGAGGCGGTGATTTTGACGGGTCTCGGGGGACTCATCGGTATCCTCTTAGGCCTCGCCCTTTCGTACCTCGCATCGCTCGCGATCGGGGCGGCGCTTGGCGTCGCATGGGAATTTAGTTTCCCCCTGCTGGGGCTCATTCTCGGCGTCGGGGTTTCCGCAGGGGTTGGCCTTCTTTTCGGCATCTATCCGGCGCGGAAAGCTGCACGGCAGGACCCCATCGAGGCCCTCCGGTACGAATGAGCCATGCCTGAAGTCCACGAACGGAAGCGCACACGGAGGGTCCTTGTCGTCCTCTTCGCGACCCTTCTCATCGACACGATCGGGTTCGGGATGATATTCCCCATCATCCCCATCATCTTCACCGACCCCAGTTCTCCCGCGTTCATGCTCGGGAACGCGTCGCGCGAAATGCAGTTCTTTCTCGCGGGCGCGATAGCCGCGGTCTTCGGGTTCATGCAGTTCATCGCGGCACCGATACTCGGCGAGCTCTCTGACGTCTACGGCCGGAAGCGCCTCCTCACGCTCTCGGTTGGCGTCCTCGCGCTCTCGCAGCTCGTCTTCGGGTTCGGCATTGAGGTGGGGTCGCTCTTCCTTCTCTTCGTCGCACGCACCGCCGCGGGCATTGCGGCCGCAAATTTCTCGATAGCGCAGGCGACCATCGCGGATGTGACGGCACCCCATGAGCGCGCGAAGAATTTCGGCATCATAGGCGCGGCCTTCGGCCTCGGGTTCATCGTGGGGCCTCTTCTTGCCGGCTGGATTACGGCTCTGACATCGGATCCCGCCACCCCATTCTGGGTCGCGAGCGCGCTCGGCGTCGTCAATATGCTTATGGTGACTTTCTTCCTCGACGAAACGCGTCCCGCGACCAAGGAAGCGCACCGCTTCAGCATCTGGAAGGGGATCGCGAACGTGCGCGCCGCTTTGAAGGATGTTGACGCTCGGCCCGTGTATCTCGCGAACTTCCTTTACATGTCAGGATTTTTCTTCTTTAACACGCTTATCGGCATCCTTCTCGTGTCCTCCTTCGGATTCACCGCGGCGTCGGTGGGTACCTTCTTCGGGGTCGTCGGCGCGTGCGTCGTCGTGACTCAGCTCGGCATCCTCCGCATCGTCGCTAAGCGATTCGGCGAGCGCACCGTCGTCCGGATTAGTATCCCGGTCGCGGCGGTCGCGGTCGCCCTGTACCCGTTCGCGCCTTCGGCGTGGGTCGCGTTCGCTCTCATCCCGTTGTTTGCGGTGTCCCAAGGGCTCACGATGGCGAACCTGACCGCGCTCATCTCCCGCGGCGTCTCCGCCGAGAAGCAGGGCACGGCGCTTGGCATCAGCAGTTCCCTCGTTGCGCTCGCGCAAGGCGTCATCCCTCTTGTCGCGGGACTCATGTCGAGCGCAGTCGGCCTCACGATGCCGTTCCTTGCGGGCGGAGCGCTCATGCTCGGGGCGTGGTACGTTCTCTTTGGCATGTTTCGGGGTACAGCAACATGAATCACGCGAAGCGCATCCGGGAACTTCGTACCGAACTTCGTGAGCGAAAGCTTGCGGTGCTCATTGTCGTAATCCACGAGGGAGCGAACAGAAACCTCGAATACCTTTCCGGCTTCTCGGGAACGACAGGCGTCCTCGCGGTCTCGACGCGCGGCGCCGCGCTCGCGGTCGACGGCCGCTACCACGTCCGTGCGAAGGAAGAAGCAGTGGGCGTCCGCGTGGCGCCGATACCTTCAGGCCGCAGGGAACCTCGCCTCGCCGCGTATGTGCGGACCGCACTCGGCACATTGAATATCTCGCCGCGCTCCAAGGTCGGTTTCGAGGGCGACCGCGTCTCCGTTCTCATGGCAGAAGCGTGGCGGAAAAAGCTTCGGCACACGTTCATCCCGACGGAGCACATCGTGGAGCGCATGCGCGGAGTGAAAAGTGTAGAGGAGATACGCATCATTGCGGATGCCTGCCGGAGGACTGCGCGGGCCTTCGGCGATATTGCGCCTCGTATACGCTCCGGCATGCGCGAGCGCGAGGTGGCGGACATGCTCGAGGCGGCCTTGAAGTCGCGCGGCGCTTCGGCGCCGAGCTTCGAGACCATCGTCGCGTCAGGCCCAAACTCCGCCACCCCGCACCACAAGACGGGAGAGCGGAAACTCCGGGCGGGGGAGCCGGTCGTCATCGACTTCGGCGGGAAGTTCCGGCATGGGTATGTGAGCGACATGACGCGCACCGTCTTCGTCCCCGGGAAGAGGCCAGACCGCACGCTTCTTGAGATCTACACAATTGTCCGCGAGGCGAACGAGCGAGCGCTCCGGGCTCTCCGCCCGGGCATGCTTTGGCGCGAATACGATGCGGTCGCGCGCTCATATATAAAGGAGAGGGGATACGGCGACTACTTCACTCACGGTCTCGGGCATTCGCTCGGGCTCGACGTCCACGACCCGTACGACTACCAAGAAGCACCCATCATGCCCGGCACCATCATGACGGACGAGCCGGGCATCTATCTCCCAGGCGTCGGGGGCGTGCGCATCGAGGACGACCTCCTGGTGACCGCGAAAGGCGCCCGGCGCCTCACGCCCGCGGCGCCGAACCCTTTCTGAACCATGGAACCTTCGACTGAAGAACGACTGGCACGTGTTGAGGAAGAACTCCGCTCGATACGCGAACGGAATGCCCGTGTTGAGACTGATAAGGCGTGGGAGACGAGCGCGTTCCGCGTTGGCTTCATTACTGCCGTCATCTACGCCGTTGCAGCCGTTGCACTCTCTGTCATCGATGACGAAAATGCTCTTCGGAACGCTCTCGTCCCCGCGCTCGGCTATTTCTTGTCGGTACAATCCATCCCGCTCTTGAAGAAATTCTGGCTCGTGTATTTTCGAAAAACGGGTCGGAAATGATTATGTTACGCTACCTCCATGCTTGACGCTGCAATAGAGGCCGCGAAGAAAGGAGGAGAAGTACTCTCGCGTTACTTCGAAACCTTAGGCCTCGAGCGCGAGGAAAAGGACGACAGAAGTTTCGTCACGAAGGCGGACAAGGAATCCGAGAAAGCGATTGTTGAGATACTCACGAAGGCGTACCCCGAACACGGGTTTTTGGGCGAGGAGGGGAGTGACACGAAGCCGAACGCCGAATACCGCTGGGTCATCGATCCTTTGGATGGCACCACCAATTTCGTGAACGGCATTCCCTTGTTCGCGGTTTCCATCGCGGCAGTGAAGAGCGGGGCGCCGGTCGCAAGCGTCGTCTACAACCCCGTCACGAACTCTCTCTACGCGGCTGAAAAGGGAAAGGGAACGACCTACAACGGCCGGAAAGTCGTGGTGTCGAAACAGAAGGCCGAGCGCGGTATCGTAAGCTTCGGACCGGGGAAGCACGCGAAGGAGGAGCTCAACGCACTTCTCTCGCGGACGGAGGCGTTCTTCAAATCAAAGCGCTATCTCGGCGCGACTGCCTTGGAGCTCGCCTACCTCGCGCGCGGCGGCACGGAAGCATTCGGCTCTCTAGGACTTCAGAAATGGGATTACGCCGCGGGCGTTCTTCTCGTTCTCGAGTCGGGCGGCACCATCACGGATTTTGACGGCAATCCATGGACGTTCGAGGAGAATCACTTCATTGCATCGAACGGCATCGCGCACGAGGCAATGAAAGCGCTCGTCAAAACCGTCCGCTAGTTTTCCCATGACGGAGCGCCCCAAAACCGGTATAACCTTCGGCGTCTTCGACGGCCTCCACGAGGGGCACAAGCATTTCCTCGCCGACGCAGCTTCACGCTGTGAGGCGCTCACCGTTGTCGTGGCCCAAGACGAAGCCGTCCGGCGCATCAAAGGCAAGCTCCCGAAGCGCACCCTCGCAGAGCGCATGGAAGCGCTCCAGGCCTTCAATCCCGCGCTTTCCGTGGTCCCGGGAGACGAGAAGGAGGGGGAGTGGGGCATACTAAAGAGGCATGCGCCCGATATGGTATTCCTGGGCTATGACCAGAAAGCGCTCGCCGCGGAATTGAAAAAACTCGACATTCCCACGACCGTTCTCTCTGCCCATCGTCCCGAGACCTTCAAGTCCGGCCTCTTGGACAACTGAGATATTCACATACAAGCATTTTGCAAAATACTAGAATGGTTCTTGGTATATGATAAAGCCCAACAGGGTAGCGAACGTATATGGCGACGCAGAAACGAACATATCGGGAACTAGAGCGGATCGTAAAGGGATTTTCGAATCATCGACGCCTTGAGATTATGGAACTTCTTCGCGTCGTACCGGAACTCTCGGTCGACGAGATTGCCGAACGGCTCACGATTGGTTATGAGAACGCCTCTGATCACTTGCGGAAGCTCGCGATTGGAGGGCTTGTGATGAAACGGAATGACGGCCCGTATGTGCGTCATAAACTCACCCGCCGTGGCGCTATCGTTCTAGCATTTTGCAAAACACTAGAATGACTAGAATGATGGGCGGAGGCCTGTCATGAGCGGAGGCTCGGTCAGCGGAGGCCGGTCATGATAGGGATCGTGATGGTGAACGTCGCGCCCCGGCCCGTGCCCTTCGACTCGGCCCGTATCGAGCCGCCGTGCTCTTCGACGATTTTTTTTGCAGCAACGAGGCCGTAGCCGGTGCTGTGGGGATTCATTTTCGTTGATTCCGCGCCCCGGCCGCCCTTCGTGAAGAGTTTCGCCATGTCCTCCTCGGTGATGCCGACACCGGTATCTTCGACGACGAGGGCGATATGCGCTCCCTCGCGCATGCACCGCACGCGGACGGAGCCCGCGGGCGTGTACTGGACCGCGTTTTCGATGATGTTCTTGACCACCTCGTCCCTGAGGAGGATCTCGTCGCCCTTCACCATGCACGGCTTCGGGTCCACGACGACCTTGAGCGCGACCCCTTTTTTCTTTGCTTCCGCCTCCGCCGCGCCGGCCACGGACAAAACGATGTCTCTAAAGTCGAAGATCGCCTGGTTTCCCGCTGCAGCTTTCTCGTCGAGAAGATGCATGACTGTCTTCACGCCCCGATCGGTGTCTGCAAGCGCCATGCCGGCCATTCCCGAGAGCGCTTGGGGCACTTCTCCGTAGTCGCCCTCGACGATCGAGGCGAATGCGGCTTTGTTCTTGGCGAGGTACCCCTTCATCTCGTGGCTCACGAAGCGCACGAGGTCTTCGTGCTGCTCGTTCGTGCGCTCGAGGGCGGCATAGCGGTTCTCTTGTTCCATGATGATGCGCTGGACCCGCTCCGGGTGCGGCACGTCCTCCATGGTGAGTTCGTCGTCCTCGAGCCGAACCACGACCTGCCCGTAATCAAAGGACGATTGAAGGAACCCTTCGCGGAAGACGGTGACTTCCGCCCCGCCGTCGAGGTTCCACGATTCCGTTTTCTTGCCAAAGGTGAGCCCTTCGCTCACATGGATGAGGCGGTGCGTGGTGACCATCCAGAGATCAAGCTGGAGCCGCGTCCATGCGACCGCAAACCAGAGCCAGATCACGAGGAGATACGACGGCACGATAAGCTCCGCCGCGGCATGGATGTATGCGTTCTCGGACCAGGCGCTCACGTTCCCAATGAACCAGATGGCGACGGGCACGGTCGTCATGATCCCCGCGCGGACCGAGGCCGCGAGTATCGTCCCTGGATGCCTTCTCAACGCGAGGAGGATCCGCTCGGCGCCTTCCCCTCTTATTTTCCTTGTATCAGTCGTACTCATGCGAGGCCCGTGAGGGCGCGGTAGAACATGAAGATGAGTCCGGCAGAGACGAGAGCGAAGACAACCAGGGCACCAGCCTTAGTCCTCCGGTCGCCGGGGAAGCCGAAAAGCCGGTACGCGAGCACGACCCCCGTCGTGAGCGCGGCGGCGACCATGAGCCACAATGCCGCCCATCCCATTAGCCAGACGATTTCAAGCACCTTTTCCGTCATCGGTTGGTGCTAGTATAGCCTGGCGGATAAAGGGCATGCGCCAAACATGGTATTCCTCGGCTACGACCAAGGCTCCTTTGCAGCAGAGCTCCAAAAGCTCGGTATTTCCACCATGACCCTCTCCCCCCACGAGCCGAATGTCTTCAAGTCGGGGCTGTTGGATGGGTAGGTTCGAATTTTGTACAATGAATACCGCAGTAAATATCTTTTATCGGGCGACCCGAGTGCCCTCTGAATGGCATTACCTCTGACGGAGGCGTATATTGGCAATAATGGCGAAAAAGAAAAAGACGGCTAAAAAACCTGAAGTCCCAATTCCGCATCTTGACCCAAAGGATCCCAAGGTCCTGGTATACGAAGTTTACCCGCGTTCCAAAAAGGTCGTTTATCACGTACGTGGCAGTCAAGCCAGAGACTTCACTCAAATTATTCTCGACGGTTACGACGAGTTGCCATCGGGCCTGTATCTTTACAAGAGCGGTTACGGTTTTGGAAAGAAAGGCACTTTCTTGCTCTCCGCAATCAAAAAATATATTGGCGGAACCAAACCAGTTGCATTGATTGTCTCCAAGAAGAATACGAAGTCGATTACTGGAACCGCGCGTCGCACGGTCACTCTCCCGTACGAAGAGGTGCATAACCTTCTCGTCAGACTCGGCCGTATAAATGAGGACAACAATAACCAGTTGCGCGAGGCAGTAGCGTCGTTCCTAAGTACCAAGTTTCCAAAACAGGTGAAGCTCGGAACCGCATCATTCGACGAATACCAAGGAGGCGAAATTGCTTCGATTCTGCGACGGAGCAAGGTGGCGCAAAAGCTCAACGAGGAAGACCTGCAGGGACTCAAGGAGTTCTTCCCCAAGATATTTGAAACCTCACTCAAAGGCATGAAGAAGGTCGTGCGTGCTGAAAGGGATGCGCTTATTCGCAACACCAAAACAAGTACCGACAAAATATTCCTCGATGATGTCATAAAGGAATTCGAGGCGAAGCTGAAAAAGAAAACACCAGAAGAAGAGTGGCAAAAGTTCCTCAAGGATAAAGTTTTCCGTTTCTTAGCAAGTTACGTTACTTCTATCGACAAGCAAAACGTGAGTCTGGGCATCAGCTATCCCGACTTCGTGTTGGTCGATGTCTACGGCTTCATAGATGTGTTTGAAATCAAGCGTGGGGAGACATCACTTATGGCCTTCGATAAAGATCACGACAACTACTACTGGACACCAGAAGTCGCGAGAGCCATTTCTCAGATCGAGAATTATATCGATGCGGTCATAACGAATGCGGCGGAGTATACCAAGTCGATAAAACGGAAAAAACACGTGGATATAAAAGTGGTGCGACCGCGCGGGTACATCGTTGCGGGAAGCAGTTCGCAATTCAAGACCGAGAAGGAAATGGAGGACTTCAGGAAGCTCGGGACTTCCCTCAAAAATATCAGTTTCATCCTGTACGACGAACTACTTGAGCGACTCAAGAATCTGCGCTCGAAGCTTTAGTCTGGGTAACAAAGAAGAGTTATTCCCAGCGGGAGGGGGTTGCTTTTTTCTTATACCCGTGTAACATACACTCTGTATATTACTTATGTAGTGTATTGATTCACTATGAGTGGCAAGGATACAAAAAAAGACAGATTCAAGAGACTCGCTACCCTTCGCACGAATGCGGTCTTACACAGACTGAAGGTTTTAAGCAATTGCTCAAATCGTCAGCTCTACGACTACGATGAAAAAGAGATAGAAAAAATCTTTTCCGAAATAGAAAAGAAGGTGAAGGCGACGAAGGCAAAATTCAGCTTTACCAGAAACAGTGACACGTTTCGACTCTAACTACATGACTAACCTAAGCAACGATCTGAGCCGCGCGGAAAAAATCCTCCTTTTCCTTTATGAACTCGGGAAGGGCCAAGCGATAAAAACCCGTTACGAGGACATAGTTGTGGGCGTTTTTAAAAAGTATCCCCACGATTTCCATCTCAAGGGCTATACGGAATTTCCAGACTCAGGAGACACTGTTCATAAGCCACTATACGACTTTAAGAAAAAGGGATATATCAACGCCGCAAGTAAGGTTTTTGTTCTTACAGAACGCGGACTTGAGTTGGCAAAGAGCCTTACGGGAAAGGGTGATGCGTCAGTAAAAACCAGAAACAGATTGTCTCGCAGTACCGAAACAGAAGTCGCTAGGGTTAAGGTCCTGGAAGGGTTCGAACTTTTCCTAAAGAGCCAGGCCAACAAGCTTTCCGACGATGATTTTTACAACTATCTGGGAGTTACCGTACGAACGCCTAAAGCCGCTTTTCAGGGACGTTTGGAAACAATGAAGGCGGTTAAAAAAGAACTCCAAAGCCACTTGACTGACCCTCTTTACTTGAAGCTGACTGAGTATCATGACCTACTTTTAGAAAAGAACTCCAGAATCGTAGATTTCTTTACGGAAAAAAAATAGCATGTCGGCCAAAATCACGATCAAGGAAATCCCGAACGAGATCGATGATCATCTTTTGGATATCATCGGGAACGAGTTCAAGTTTGATCACGTTAAAGGAATGGCCGAATGGCTTAAGAACTCGGTAGATGCCTATCGAAGAAACGATGTCCGTCAGGACGAGCAGCACGTTATTTTTCGATTCACCGATCAAGGTGTGACCTTACCCCTTGTGGAGTGTATGGACTTTGTTGGAATGACCAAAGTAGATATTGAGAAGTCTTTCAAACGATGGGGTGATCCGAACGCCGCAAAGCGCGGAAATAAAAGCGGTAAGAAGGTCTATGGCGGTCACGGAAACGGAGGGAAGTTTTATATGCGACAGATGTTTAAAGAATCCTGTTTCATTACTTATAAAAACGGAATTCTAAACATATTCGGCTTTAGCGACAAACGCAAATACGGTTTCGCGGAGGATTACCACGAAAAGAAAATGTCTCCGAAGCAAGCTCTTGAGTTCGCGGAAATATCTTCGGTGGTTCCGAACGACCTAAAAAAGAAAATCATTGCTGGCGAAATCGGCTTTACTGTAGTGCGGGGAGTGGCACCCGAAGACGTAAAGGGAAAATTCAAAGTCCCGAAAGAAATCGAACGTTTTAAGAACCATCCTCAATCCCGGAGAATCATTCTGCGCGCAAAGGTTGCGATTATACACAATAAACACACGCTCTACCCGCATCTGCGACCTGACGAAATCGAACCGCTCGAGAATTTTAAAGAGCCGAGAATAATCGAAGTCCCTGAGCGGTTGACGGTTCGTTCGGGAGACGAAAAAGTAACTGTGGAGATGGCGAATAAAAAATACCCTCCAGGAAAGTTGATTCTTCGGACTTCCTCGGAAGCAATGACTCGAGGCACTGCCCTTGGCGAGTTGAACCGTGTGGACATTCTGGGAGAAATCGGAGTAATCGGTTCGTATTCACTTTACGAAATGGGAGTAACAGGTTTCCCTTCTGCTGGATTTATCTATGGCGAATTCGGTCCCGCTCAAGATGGAGATACGTCCATACTGGAAGACGAAGATAACGACTGTGTTTCAAATGACAGAGCAAGGCTCGTGGTGAATGACATGTCAAAGGCTTTGCTTGAATGGATCGCTGACGAGGTTGATAAGCTTGCCGCAGAAATAGCCGCCCTTGAACGCGAGAAACAGAAGGCTAATCAAAAAGACATCACTTCGAAGTTCAATGATGTGTTGAATGAGTGGAAAAACAAACATATGAATAAAATCATGTCGGATTTGTTCGGAGGAAGTTCGGGTGGTGGAGACGGAGGTGATGGTGGTAGTCGTGCAACGCAAGTCACGGCACCTCCGGATGGATTCAATTTTAAATACCCTGAAGCTGAAATACAGCTAGATATTCCAGAAAAAATCACTCTAAAAGTCAGTGTGCCACAGACCCTGCCAATAGGGGCGGTCATATTCGTTCAGTCAGACTTTCTTAAAGTTACAGTCGCGCTGGAAAAATATCAGGTTAAATCTGAATACTTAAAACAAACCCTTGAAGGTCAGGACGTCGCGTTCATCAATATTGAAGTAACGGGTGCGGAAGTTGGTACAATCGCCACAATCACAGCTACCGATAAAAAACATACAGCGACAATGATTGTGAGAGTGGTAGAAAAAAAGACGGAGGGGTCGGGCAAGTCTTTCCCGCGAGTTCTTTTGTCCAGTTACGATGCCGACCCTCTGGGAGCCGGTATTTTGGTATTAACAGACAGACAGGCGCTTGTGTACCAACGTCCCCAAGACTTGGACGCGAACATCTACTGGATCAACACCTCAAGCCCAATGGCTTCGAAAATCTACGACAAATTTAAAACCGAATCGGTTCAGTGGAGGGCTTATCTTTTTGACAGGTATGTGGATATATTCGTGAAAGAAGCAGTCCACGAACTGGAACGAAAAGACATGCAGAACTTCACCGCAGACACAGTTGATCAAAAAATAGCCGACGTTGTTCGTAAGGTGTACCAAAGCGCAAGTGAAGACCTTGATCAATTTCTGTTCGACGCGGCCTATGTCGTACAGGGCAGGGCTGCCGAAAATGGAAAACAACCAGAATAATATCGCTACGACCGTTGACTCTATTCCGCTAGATACAGGCGGTGAAGATGATGTGTTGGCGGTTTTGGCTACATATTTCGGCTTCTCAAAGAAAGAAATAGAGAGTCCCACTCGCCGTCAAGACATTGTTCGAGCGCGACACATGATCATGTACCTGCTTCGAGAGTATGGCGGCATGTCGTTCCCGGCCATCGGGCGTCTCATGGGCAACAGAGACCACACAACCATCATGCACGGTTGCAACAAGGTTAAGAAAAATTTTCAAAAGAGCTCCGAACAACTGCCCGATCTCGATGGTCCGATGAATTTGGTGACGGCTCTGAAGGAAAGGCGTCTCCAAGTGGTAGAGGAGCTGAAGAGGCTCGATGAACAAATTCAGCTTGAAACGAAAGCAGGTACTCGCCTTGCTGTTGCGCGTGAGATTCCAGAGAGAAGCTTGAAGGTTTTAGAGATGTATCGAGAAGGATTATCTCTGAAAAACATGAGCGATATTTTTAATCTTTCACGAGAAAGAGTCAGGCAAATAGTTTTCGGCACCATCCGGCAAATGGCTATTAACGAGTCTCTGACGAAAGGAATCATAATGGACGCGGATGTTCTTATTGAAGAAGAACTCAAGAACAGAGAAGTCGCGCGGGAGTCAAAAAAACCTGTGAAGGTAAAAAAGGAAAAACGATGGAGCGAGTACTATACGGAATGCCGCTCTTGTCATACCACCGCCTTCCCTCATGTACGGCGCGGGTTATGCGAACAGTGTTCCGGACAATACCGCGGCGAGAGAAGAGAGACGATCATCGCCCGCCATTCAAACAAATGCGACGTTTGTAAAATCACTCGACCTCAAGCAATAACGAAGTACGGTCGCGACTTTTATATTACAAAGTCACAAGAGGTTCTCTGTCGAAAACATTTTCTTTCGATGACCGGTCAACGTCTTGGGAAGCGAATTCGGAAGAAGAAAGAGCAGCGGGTTTAGAATTTGAAATTAAAGTGTCTTGATCAAGCAAGTATTTTCTTAAAGCGTTTCCGACATTTCTCGCCACAGGCACCGTGACGGCATTACCAAATTGTTTGTAAGCTTGCGTTGAAGGAACTGGAAATTTGAACCAATCGGGAAAACCCTGTAGACGAGCACATTCTCTTTCGGTCAACTTTCTGACCCCGTGTTTTTTGATGGATATCGGCCTGTCTTGTATTAAATTTCTCTCTCGGCCCATGTTGCCAGAAACTATCGTGTGAGAAACTCCCTTCAAGTCTAAAATTTCACACCCGAATCCGCTCCCTTTCGCCGCATGCCTTTCTTTGTGGGCCATCAAACCGTCGTAGTACTTTTGCGAGAGGTAGTACTTGTCTTCGACTCGCTTATCTAAAATCTGGGAGACTTTTTCCTTCCCAGGCATTTTTGATTTTTGAGGAAAAGTAAACTGCTTGTGGGGATTTTTCACGCCAACGATGTAAACACGTTCGCGGTGTTGAGGTACGCCGAAGTTTTGTGAATCCAATACGGTCTCCCAAACCGTATAACCACTCCCGGCATTCTCGAGTGTGGACTTGATGTGTTTGTAGGTTTCTTTCTTGTTATGACGCAGTAAATTCTTTACATTTTCAAGCACGAATGCTCGTGGCTCTCGAACGTCGAGGAACCTGATCACTTCATTGAACAACTGTCCCCGAGGATCTTTGAGTCCGTCTCGCTTGCCTATCATTGAAAACGGTTGACACGGAAATCCCGCCAGTAAAACATCAAAATCTGATACTGACTCCGCGTCTACCAATCTGATATCGCGCTCGTCGATGGTTTTGAAGTTGCTGCGGTAGGTAATACAAGCCTGACGATCAATGTCATTGGAGTAGACTATATCGAAACCAGCTTGTTGAAAGCCGAGTCTCATTCCGCCGATTCCAGCGAATAGGTCTATTGCCTTGTATTTTTGACGAAGACGACGGGCAGGCACATTCATAGTTTACCACCGGTTAACGTGCGCAAGAGCGTTTTGGAAAGCACTTCCGGATAACTTTTCTTCAGGCGATGCTCCCAAATCCTGATTACCCGCCATTTCATTTCCTTGTATGCGCGATCGATCTCACGGTCCCGTTTTCTATTCCTCGATATTTTTTGTAACCAAAACCTTCTATTGCTCTTCGGAATGGTCCCGTGGTATCTGCATCCGTGCCAGAAACACGAGTCGACAAAAATAACGTTTTTTAATTTGGTGAAATAAAAATCGGGTTTCCCTGGGAGGGACTTTGAGTGCGACCTGTATCTTACGTCATTTGATTTCAAGATTT